>DATFOL010000219.1:0-24353 GCA_035265545.1 Gemmatimonadaceae bacterium
CATCGCCGCGGCGCTCCCGCACATGAAGGAGCAGAAGTCGGGGCACATCATCAACCTCTCGTCGGTCGCGGGCCACAAGCTGTTCGGCGGCTCCGCCGTCTATTCGGCGACGAAGTTCGGCGTGCGCGCCCTGTCCGAGGGGCTGCGAATGGAAGTGAAGCCGTACAACATCCGCACCACGATCATCTCGCCCGGTGCGGTCAAGACGGAGCTGCTCGACCACATCAGCGAGACGGACGTCCAGCAGGCGAACCGGGACTACGTAGGACAGGTCGGAGTTCCGGCCGAGTCCTTCACGCGGGTCGTCGCCTTCGCGATCAGCCAGCCGGAAGAGCTGGACATCAACGAGATCCTGTTCCGCCCCACGAGCCAGGAGCTCTAGTGGGCAATCAGAATCGCTTCGCCGTGGACACGATCATCGCCGAGCCCGAGACCTGCGGGTCCCGCGCGGACTGCGAGTGCTACTCGTCCTGCTCGTGCTCGACGGATGCAAAGCCGGACAGGCTGCGACGTCGTTCCCACCCGCTGCAGTTGCCACGAATGCCGCACCGCCATCCGTGAGACCAGAGGAATCACGCATGTGGATCACCGTCGGCGAACGTCGGTTCGCCATCGCCTTGACCGACAACGCAGCCGCTCGTGCGTTTGCAGCGCGACTGCCGCTGACGCTGGACATGAATGAACTCAACGGCAACGAGAAGCATGCCGACCTGCAAGAATCACTGCCCGCGAATGCGAGCCGACCCGGAACGATCCGCAGTGGCGATCTCATGCTGTACGGCACGAACACCCTGGTGATGTTCTATGCGACATTCAACTCGTCGTACTCGTACACTCGCCTCGGTCGCGTGGACGACCCTGCCGACCTGCCCGAGGCGCTCGGTCGACGTGGTGTTCGGGTCGTGTTTTCCAGCGACTGAAGGATCGACGCCGGCCGCGAGATCCTGCAGCGGCCCGGATGATCGGTCCGGCCTGATGCCGGTGGGGGTCGAGCACGGAGCTGACCCTGGAGGACTGAGACAGGCGCGTCGCCAAAGGAGGAGCACGATGCAGAAGCGCACGCTGGGCCGCAGCGGCCCGGAAGTCTCCGCCCTCGGCCTCGGTTGCATGGGGCTGAGCTACGGCTACGGCCCGGTTACCGACCAGCGCGATGCCGTCGCGCTGATTCGCGCGGCCGTCGAGCGTAGGGTGACGTTCTTCGACACGGCTCAGGTCTATGGCCCGTTCGTGAACGAGGAAGTCGTCGGCGCGGCACTCGCACCATTCCGTGACCGAGTGGTGATCGCCACCAAGTTCGGCTTCCAGTTCGATGAGCAGGGCAAGGAGACGGGCCTCGACAGCCGGCCGGAGCAGTTTCGTCGAGTGACGGATGGCTCGCTCCGGCGACTCGGCGTCGATGCCATCGACCTGTATTACCAGCACCGCGTCGACCCGAACGTGCCCATCGAGGAGGTGGCAGGCACGGTGCGGGATCTGATCGCCGAGGGAAAGGTGAAGTACTTCGGCCTCTCCGAGGCGGGTGTGCGCACGATCCGACGTGCGCACGCGGTGCAACCGGTGACGGCGCTGCAGAGCGAGTATTCGCTCTGGTGGCGGGAGCCTGAGGAGGAGATCCTCCCGACCCTGGAGGAGCTGGGGATCGGATTCGTGCCGTTCTCGCCGCTGGGCAAGGGATTCCTCACCGGTAAGATCGACGAGACCACGACGTTCTCGAGCACCGACTTCCGCAACACGGTGCCGCGCTTCAGTGCCGAGAACCGGAGAGCGAACCAGGCCATCGTCGATCTCGTGACGCGCATCGCCGCCGAGAAGCGGGCGACGCCCGCGCAGGTGGCGCTCGCGTGGCTGCTCGCGCGGAAGCCATGGATCGTGCCGATCCCGGGCACGACCAAGCTGCACCGGCTCGAGGAGAACCTCGGCGCCGCGGACGTGGAGCTGACGCAGGACGACCTCGCGCACGTCGAGGCTCTCGCGTCGCACGTGACGGTGCACGGCGAGCGGTACTCGGCGGCGGCGCAAGCGCGCATCGACCGCTGACTCACCTGGCAACGCCAAGCTGAGATGGCCAGTCTCAGCCGCAGTCGGCTCGGGCGCGGGCGGTCGAGCGGTCGATGCATCGGCGCTTCACGCACCGCCTTTCCTTGGCTACAGCCGCTGGTACTTTCGCCGGCGGTCAGCCATCCGACCCGAGGGTACCGATGCTCCCGAGACTCGTCACCGGCGCTCTCATCCTGCTCACCGCGACTGTCCCCACCGCTCGCGCCCAGAGCACCGACGCTGAGCGAGCGGTCCGCGCGACCCTCGCCCGCTTCTGGCCCGATTCCGCATGACGGACCGCCGGTCTTTTATCCAGCGCCTCGCCGCGACCGCGCTCGCCGCCTGGACTTCTCGCGTCGGAGCGGCCGCCGTGGCCGCCGGCCAGTCCGTGTCCCCGCGTGCGGGCGAGCTGCCGGGCGCTTCAGCGCCCTACCGGCGCATCGCGACCGAGGAAGCCTAGGCCCCACCGGAACTGATGCGCACCCTGCTGCGCCTGGCGAACACCCGCGCCGTGGACGACCCGGGCTTCGTGGCCATGTGGAGCGGGCTCGGCGCGCGTGCGCAGCTCATCGACGTCTGACGGACGTCGGCGAGCGCCGGATCGCGGACATGGACGCGGCCGGGATCGACGTCCAGATCCTGTCCCAGTCCGCGCCCGGCGTGCAGATCTTCGCGCCGATCGCCGCAGCGCTGGCGCGCGAGAGCAACGACCAACTCGCCGACGCGGTGCGACGCCACCCGACGCGCTTCGCGGGCTTGGCGGCCGTAGCGCCGCAGGATCCCGCCAGTGCGGCCAAGGAGATGGAGCGCGCGGTGCGGACGCTCGGGCTCAAGAGCGTGATCATCAACTCGCACACGCGCGGCGAGCTGCTCGATGATCCGAAGTTCTGGGCGATCTTCGAGGCAGCCGAGTCATTGGGGTGCCCATCTACCTGCACCCGCAGACGCCCCCGCCGGCAGGCGGGTTCCCCGGTGCAGCCGTCTGCGAAGGTGAAGGTGAAAGCGAAGCCCGGGGCGAGAGCGCCGCGCTGAATCAATGGCGGACGGAGGGATGGAGGCGTTGCATGCCGAGGCACTAAGGGGGCGGCCGCCGTGTGGCCGCCCCCGGTCTGACGCTTCGTTGAAGATCGGACCATCGCGGCCGGAATCACCGACCTCCCCTCTCGGACAGTGTCGTCCGCTCAGCATCCCGGCGCCGGCGCGACGACCAGCGGCGACTGTCCCACGGGGACGTCGAGGTATGTCACGTACAACACCGTCTCGGCTGTGGTGGTATTCAACGCCACGTGTACGTGGCCCTGGCCCGGATCCATGAACGACGCGCCCGCGGAATAGCGACGGACGCCGCAGTCGTCGCCGTCGACGAACGTGAGCTCGCCCGCCGTTATCGTGACGAGTGCAGGCCCGGGGTGCGTGTGCCACGGAAGCGCGGCGCCCGCGGCGAAGGTGATCCTGGCCATGACCATCTGCGTGGGGTCGTCCACGTGCACAACCTTGGTCGCGCGATGCTCCTTGATGCGGAACGTGGCGTCGATCGCGTCTGAGAAGCTGCCGCGCGCCAGCACCGTCGAGACGAAGCCGTTGGGCGCCGGGATGGTGATGTCCAACGGCTCCCTCTTGCCGGCGAATGCCGCCGGGTGGGAGCCGGCCGAGAGGGAAGGCGCTGACAAGGAGGGCGCGGTCGCATCGGCGTCGCGACAGGAGGCGGCGAGTGTGGCGAGCAGCGTGATGGTCGCGAGTGGGGTGATGCGCATGAGGCACCTCGAGAAGGGGGGTGTGGAGCGGTGGCCGCCGGATCGCGTTCCCACCGACACAATGCAGAAGCCGGAAAACGCCTCGAAACGGCTCACTCGACCTTCCCCCCGTCGCTGCGGCCCGATATGATCGGCCTGCGCCGCCTCCCCTTGGTGTGCTGCGCCCTCATGAGGACGGAGGCCGAGTCGCTCCGATGTCGCTCATCGACGAATCCAGCACGTCGCCGCCCGATGACGGCACGCGCGCCGCATCCGTGGCCGCACCCGACGGGCTGTCGAGCGGCGATCGGCTGCGGGAGCTCTTCGAGACCGTGTACGCCGAGCTGCGCCGAGTCGCCCACCGGCACCTCGGCGACGAGCGTCTCGGGCACACGCTCGGTACTACAGGGCTGGTACACGAGGCCTACCTCGAGCTGGCGCGCCTCGAGCACATCGAATGGCCGGGCCGCGCGTACGTCCTGGCTGCCGCGTCGCAGGCGATGCGTCGCATCCTCATCGACTACGCGCTCGCGCGCCGCGCGAAGAAGCGCGGCGGCGGCATCGCCAACATGCCGCTGAACGATGCCATCGCGATGGCGGTGTCGCGCAGCGACGCGCTGCTCGCGCTCGACGAGGCGGTGGACCGTCTCGCGGCCCTAAGCCCGCGCTCGGCGCGCGTCGTCGAGTGCCGATTCTTCGGGGGCATGAACATCGAGGAGACCGCGGAGGCGCTCGCGATCTCTCCTGCGACCGTCAAGCGCGAGTGGGGCGTGGCGCGCGCGTACCTCAACCGCGAGCTGGGACCGTGAGCTCGAGCGGCACCGCGGAGCGGTGGCGCCGCGTGGCGGAGATCGTGGGCGAGGCGCTGGAGCGCGATCCTGCGGGCCGCGGCACGTTTCTCGACGCGGCGTGCGCGGACGATCTCGAGCTGCGGCGCGAGGTCGAGTCGCTCCTCGCTGCGCACGACCAGTCCGGCGTGCTCGACGCGCTCGCCGCGGATGTCGCGCCGCTGGCGGCGCGGCTGCGCGGGGCGGACACCGCGCCCGGCGCCGCGCGGCGCGTGGGGCGCTACAGCGTCGGCGAGCGCGTGGCGGGTGGCGGCATGGGCGTCGTCTACCGGGCCGTCGACGAGCAGCTCGGACGCACGGTCGCGCTGAAGTTCCTGCAGGCGCGCCTCCACGCCGACGACTCCGCCGCGGAGCGCTTCCGCCGCGAGGCACGCACGGTCGCGGCGCTCGAGCACCCGAACATCTGCACGGTGCACGAGATCGGCGAGACCGAGGACGGGCAGCTGTTCATCGCGATGCCGCTCTACGACGGCGAGACGCTGCAGGGCCGCATCGCGCGCGCCGGCGACGCCGGGCTCGCGGTCGATGAGGCGGTGGCGATCGCCGCGCAGGTGGCGCGCGGGCTCGCGAAGGCGCACGGCGCGGGCGTCGTGCACCGCGACGTCAAGCCGTCAAACGCGTTCGTCACCGACGACGGGGTCGTGAAGCTGCTCGACTTCGGCATCGCGAAGCTGATCGACGCAACGGTGACCGGCACGGGCGGAGGTGCGATGCTCGGCACCGTCGCGTACATGAGCCCCGAGCAGGCGCGCGGCGACGCGGTCGATCACCGCACCGATCTCTGGTCGCTCGGCGTCGTGCTCTACGAGATGCTCGGTGGGCGGCGCCCGTTCGCCGGTGAGGCAGCGAGCGTGGGGCTCGAGGCCATCCAGTGCGGCAGGTACCTGCCGCTCCGCATGTACCGCCCCGACGTGCCGCCCGCGCTCGCGGCGATCGCCGACCGGGCGCTCGCCCGGTCACTGGACGCACGCTACCAGTCGGCGCAGGAGATGGAGCGCGACCTGCTGGCGCTCGGCGTCGCCACGGACTCGGGCGGGCGCCTGATGGCGCGCGTCGTCAGCGCGGGCACCGGGCGCCCGGCAGGTTGGGCGGGGCCGCGCGGGCTCCGGCGCGCCGCCGCCGGGGCAGCGCTCGCCATAGCCGCCGCCTCGCTCTGGATGGCGCGCCAGGGCGGCGCGGAACGCGACGCGGCGTCGCCGGCCGCGGCCCCGACGTCCTCGATCGTCGTCCTTCCCTTCGTCAACATGACGTCGGACGCCGGCAACGACTATTTCAGCGACGGCATCACCGAGGAGATCATCACGCAGCTCGCGGCCGTGCCGACGCTCAAGGTGATCTCGCGGACGTCGGCGATGCACTACAAGGGGAGCCAGGCACCGCTGCGGCAGATCGCGGGCGAGCTGGGCGTCGCGCACGTGCTCGAGGGGAGCGTGCGCCGCGACGGCGACCGTGTGCGCATCTCCGTGCAGCTCGTCAACGCGAGCACCGACCAGCACCTCTGGTCGCGGAGCTACGACCGCCAGGCCGTGGACGTCCTCGGCGTTCAGGACGCGATCGCCCGCGAGGTCGGACGGGCGCTCGAGGTGACGCTGGCCGCACGGGGTGGCGCGGCGCCGGCGCGCGGTACGCACAACGCGGAGGCGTACGAGCTCTACCTGCGCGGGCGCTACCACTGGCAGAAGCGCACGAAAGCCGGGCACGACCAGGCGGTCGCGTACTTCCGGCACGCGATCGAACGGGACTCCACCTACGCCGACGCGTACGCCGGGCTCGCGGACGTGTACCTGACCGGCTACTCGCAGTACATCCCCGGCTACGCCGACCGCGAGGCGGAGACGAACGCCAACCTCAAGTGGGCCGCCGAGCGGGCTGTCGCGCTGGACGACGTCTCGGCGCCGGCGCACCGCGCGCTGGCCCTCCTGCGGTGGTGGCAGCGCGACTGGCCCGGCGCCGAGCGCGAGCTGCTCCGCACCCTCGAGCTGAACCCGGGCGACGCGCAGGCTCGCCACTGGTACGGGGCGCTGCTGGGGCTGACCGGGCGCATCGAGGACGCGGTCCGGGAAGACCGCCGTGCATACGAGCTGGACCCGTTCAACCTGACGGGCAGCGGCCACTACGCCGATCGGCTCGTGCTCGCGCGTGAGTACGACCGCGCGATCGAGCAGGAACGCAAAACACTCGAGATCGACCCCGGCTACCTCTTTGGACGTCGATTCCTCGGTATCATCTATTCCCTGAAGGGACAGTATCCCGAAGCCGTGCGCGAGCTGCGGCGCGCCACGGACGCCGCACCGCACATCCCGGACTTCCGGGCGGACCTCGCGTACGCCGTGGCGCTGGCCGGCCGCCGGGAGGAGGCGCGGCGCATCCTGCGCGAGGTCGAGTCGCTTCCCGACGGGCCGCGGAAGCGCGACGCGGCGTTCTCGATCGCGCGCGCCCACATGGCGCTCGGCCAGCCGGACAGCGCGTTCGCCTGGTTCGAGCGCGCCGACTGGCGCTGGCCGCACCGGGGCAATCGCTACGATCCCACGCTCGATCCCGTACGCGCCGACCCGCGCTTCGTCCGACTCTCGGAGCGCGTGGACCGGGAGATGGGAATGCGGTAGTCGCGGCTCGCTGTCACAGCCGCGCAGCCGCCGGTCGCGCTGGCCAGGGCTCGGGCATCGATGCACCCGGCATCGAACGTGCTCGAGCGCGCGCCATGCCCCTCCGATCAGCCCTCGCGGCCGTCGCGCTCCTGCTCGCGTCCGCAGCCCACGCCGCCGGGGCCGACCCCACCGATAGCGCTGCCGACCCTGGCGCGGTGCCCGCTGCCCGGCGCCCCACCTCGTGCACTCGTCCCGGCGCCGTGCTACCGGGCATCGAGGTGCTCCTCGCCGACTCCGTCCACCTCGTCCGCGGCCGGCGCGTCGGACTGCTCACCAACCACACCGGCGTGGATCGCTGCGGCCGACGTACGGTGGACCTGCTCGTCGCCACGCCGGGCGTGGAGGTCGTCGCGCTGTTCGCCCCGGAGCACGGGCTCACGGGAACCGCACAGGGCGGCGCGGTCATCCGCTCCGGGCGCGACAGCGCGAGCGGCGTCCGGGTGGTCTCGCTCTACGGCGAGCGGCAGGCGCCCACAACCGCCATGCTGCGCGACGTGGACGTGCTGCTCTACGACGTCCAGGACGTCGGCGCCCGCGCCTACACGTTCGTCTGGACGATGGCGCTCGCGATGCGCGCGGCCGGCGAGGCGGGCAAGCCGGTGCTCGTGCTCGACCGGCCGAACCCCATTCGCGCCGACCGTGTGGGCGGCGGTCTGATCGAGACGCGCTTCCGCACGATCACCGGGCTCTACCCGGTGCCGATCCGCTACGGCCTCACGGCCGGGGAGCTGGCGCGCTGGCTGGTGGGCGCCGGCCACGTGCGCGCCACAGTGGGCGTCGTGCCCATGCGCGGCTACCGGCGGAGCCAGTGGTACGACGAGACGGAGATCCCGTGGGTCGCCCCGTCGCCGAACATCCGCGACGTGGAGACGGCGTTGCTCTACCCGGGGCTGGTGCTCTTCGAGGCGACCAATGTGAGCGAGGGGCGTGGTACCGCGCGCCCGCTCCGCGCCGTGGGCGCGAGCTGGCTCGCCGACGCGCCCGATGCCGCGCGCGAGCTGAACGCCCTGGGCCTAGCGGGCGTGCGCTTCTCGGCGACGCGGCGCGCGGTGCGCGCGGGCGAGAAGTTCGGCGGGCGCACGATCCCGATGCTCGACGTCGTCGTGACCGATCGCGACCGCGTGGAGCCGGTCGCGACGGGCGCGCACCTGCTGCGGGTGGTGCAGCGCCGACACTCCGCGCGCGTGCGCTACCAGGCGCGCGGGCTCGAGGAGCTCGCCGGGAGCCCCGCCTTCCGTGAGGCGCTCACCGCGCCCGGCGCCGCGGAGGTCGCGCGCGCGCGGATGGACGCGCTGTTGCGCGCGTGGGCCGACGAGGCGGCGGCGTTCCAGCGGGCCACCCGGCCGTACTGGCTGTATCCACCCTGATGGTCGCTTGTCTGGCCGCTGAGGTCAGTCAGAGCTCGCGGTCGTGCCCGGTCGACGGCGCCCGTTCGCCCTCGCCGCGGTCCGCGCGAGCGCCCACGCGGCGTGCTCGCGCACGAGCGGCTCGGGATCGCCGAGCGCGCACGTAAGCACCTCGACATCATCCGACGTGCCCACGTTGCCCAGTACGACGGCCGCGTTTCGCTTGAGACCACGGAGCTTCGCGCGCTTCATCGGAGAGTTCTTGAAGGCTGCCGAAAATTCCTCCTGCGACATCGCGAGCAGCTCGCGTGCGAGCGTCCGCGCGTCTTTCGCGGCAATCGCCGCGCGCGGCTCGAATGGTGACCCGTACGGCGCGTACCGTGCGAACCGCACGTTCCACGGACACACGTCTTGGCACACGTCGCAACCATAGACGCGATCGCCGATTCCCTCCCGCAGCTCGATCGGGACCTCCTCCCGCAGCTCGATCGTCAGGTACGAGATGCATCGCCGCGCATCCAGCTCCCTCGGCGCCGTGATCGCCTGCGTCGGACACGCCTCGATGCACCGCGTGCACGTCCCGCAACGGTCCGCCTCGAACGGCGCATCGGTCTTCAGCTCGAGATCCACCACGAGTGCGCCAAGGAAGAAGAACGAGCCGCGCTCGGGATGGATCAGGTTCGTGTTCTTGCCGAACCAGCCGAGCCCCGCGCGCCGCGCGAGGTCTCGCTCCAGCAGAGGTCCCGTGTCGACGTACGGCTTGCCGAGCACCTCGCGCCCCGCGTCACGCGCGATGCGACGGTGCAGCTCGCGCAGCATCCCGTCCATTACGTCGTGATAGTCGTCGCCGCGCGCGTAGCGGGCGACCGGTCCGGACGGCTCGCGACCCCCGTAGTCCAGCGCGGCGACGAGCGCGTGCGTGGTGCCGGGCAGCGGCAGCCGGGTGTCGCGCCGCTTTTCTGCGCCACGCTCGAGATACGCCATCGTCCCTGCGCGCCCCTCGACGAGCCACGCCTCGAACTCGCGCGACGTCTCCGCCGGGCCGAGCGCGGCGATGCCAACGAGGTCGAAGCCGATTGCGTACGCGTGCGCCTTGGCCAGCCGCGCCAACTCCGCGGCGTCCGCCACGTTCGCGAGCGCGACGGCTTCTCCATTGCTCACGGCTCGCTCACCGCCCACCGCGCGAAGCGGATCACATCGTCCGCCGGCGGCACCGCGTCGTAGTCGCCGTACGCGGTGTGCATGCGCCAGCGCAGATAGTCGCGCGCGGGAAGGGGAAGGAAGGGAAAGCGGCGCCACCATCCGCGTCGGCGAAACCGCCACGCCACGCGCAGCAACGCGTTCGCGGTGCGCGGATCGCGCAGCGCGCGAAGGATGAGAAGGAGTGTGAGACGCGGCCAGCCCATGAGACGAAAGGTCGCCGAAAGCGCGAGCTCGATCAACGCTCGACGCTTCGGAAAGTGGGAAACGCCTCTGTGACGGCGGCCGCTGAAATGGCGCCGCGCGGCTAGAGGAACGACTGACCGTCCATGCGAGCCGGCGCTACCACGCCGAGCGCGTCCAGCGCGCTCGCGAACAGATCCGTTGTCCGCCGCGGCACGCGCGCCGGCGCCCGATTCATCAGCAGCGGCACGAGCATGTGGTCGCGGTGCAGCGCGCCGTGGGCGCTCAGGTGCGGGATCGGCTCATAGCGCGATCGGAAATCCCAACCAGGTGCCGCCGAGAGTATGATGTCGCCCGATCGCCCCGAACCGGCCAGCGTCGCGATCTGCACGATCGCGTCGGGATAGCTCCCGTCGCGCGTCGCGTCGAACGTCTCGTCGGCGCTCCCCTCGACGTCTCCGCCGAGCTCGAGCGGATCGCCCGACGTGCAGCGATAGCGGTAGATGTCGCACGCACGTTCGATCATCGCCGCGCCGCGCGCCGCGCTGCGCACCTCGCATCGCACCTCGTCGTGCGGCAGGAGCAGCAGGTCCACGGCCTCGCGCGCCAGCAGCGCCTGCGCCAGCCCCTCGTGACGCGTCGCGAGCGTGGGCCACCATTGGCGCTCGCGCTCGTCGAGGTCGAGGTACACGTGCGCCATCGCGTTGCCGCTCACCATCACCGCCGCGTCGGGCGCGATCCCCGCCGACCACGGATGCGCCACCGTCCGCCGACCGGTCGCGCCGACCACGCCGGCGAGATCCTCGTGGGTGTGCACCGTCGAGTGGCCGTGATCGCTCACGATCCACAGGTGAGTGTCGTCCCACCAGCCGCCGCGTTCCGCGTCGCCACGCAGCCGCGCCGCCGCATCGTCGACGATTCGCATCGCTTCGGTCACGAGCTCGTCCTCGTGCCCGCGTGCGTGCGAGGCCTTGTCCACCCCGGTGAGCGCCGCGAACAGATAGTCGGGCCGATCCTCGCGCATCCGCCGCACGATCACCTCCGCCGTCTCGCGGTCGACGTCGAGCCACCGCTCGGCGCGCCCGCTGAAGTGGGTCATCGTGGCGCGCAGTGCCAGGCGCGGCGTGAGCGCGCCGATGCGGTTCGCCGGCTCGAGTCCGCGGGTGACGACGCTCAGCGCCGCGATGCTGTGCGGCACGAGCTCGAAGATCGTCGGCACTTCGGGGTCGAGATCCGCGTCGAAGCGGCGCATCTGATGGCCGACGTAGCTGCGCGCGTAGTCCGGCCAGCCGCACGTCGTACGCGCGCGGTCGTACCAGCGCAAGCCGGGAATGCCGATCGGTCCCGGAAAGCGGCCGACCAGAAAGGGCGTGTACGCCGGTCCGGTGACCGACGGGAACACCGACGCGACACGGTGAAGCGCGCCCTCGCCCCGCAACCGGCGCAGCGCGGGGAGCGCGTCGAGCGCCGCACCCTCGAACGCGTCGGGTCGCGCGCCGTCGGCGACGAGGATGATTACGGGCACGCGAGCGTCGGGGGCGTCGACATGCGGCGAAGAAAAGCGGCGCGCCATCGCAGCGGCAAGTCGTGCTCGCCGCGCGCTGGCGCGCGCCCGGCTCACCCGACTACACTCACCCCATGGCAACCCCCAAGCGAGGCACGAAGCGCAAGACCGGCAAGCAGGCGGCACCGGACGACGGCTCGACGCCCGAGGCTCCGTCGACGCGCACCGAAGAGATGCGTACCGTGCTGGCGAAGCGGTCGAAGTCGCCGCGTACGGCTGGAGGCAAGCGCGGCAACCCCGAGCAGCTCGCCGCTGCCCAGGCCCAGGCCACGGACTGGCTGCGCGAGCGTACCGAGGAAGGGCATCGGGCTGCGGGCCGTACGCCGCCGTCGCAGCGCGGCGCGCCCCGGCCGAGCATGCCTGCTCGCCGCATCGACGACGATCTGCGCGACTTCATCGGCCCGGTCACCGAGGACGAGAAGCTCCTCCAGTATCCGGGCCAGCGCGGCGACGACTTCACGCGCACGGACACCTGGCGCGTGATGCGCATCATGGGCGAGTTCATCGAGGGGTTCGACGACCTCGCGAACGTCAGCAAGGGTGTCTCCGTCTTCGGTTCGGCGCGCACGCCGCCTGACGATCCCCAGTACATTGCCGCGCTGGAGACGTCGCGTCTGCTCGCCGAAGCAGGCTTCTCCATCATCACCGGCGCGGGCCCCGGCATAATGGAAGCCGCCAACAAGGGCGCGCGACTCGGTGGCGGCCGCTCGATCGGTTGCAACATCGAGCTCCCGTTCGAGCAGGGTGCGAACCCCTACGTCGATACGCTGGTGAACTTCCGGTATTTCTTCGTCCGGAAGACGATGTTCATCAAGTACTCCAGCGCGTTCATCATCTTCCCGGGCGGCTTCGGCACCCTCGACGAGCTGTTCGAGGCGCTGACGCTCATCCAGACGGGCAAGATCTATCAATTCCCCGTCATCCTCTTCGGCCGCCACTACTGGGCAGGCCTCATTCGCTGGCTCCAGTCGCGCGTCCTCGTCGAGCGCAAGATCTCCGCGGGCGACATGGACCTGATGTTGCTCACCGACGACCCGGCCGAAGCCGCTCACGCCGTCGTCGAGGCGTGGAGGGCGACGAAGAAGGACGGTGCTTCAGCTTCTCGGTAGGCGGTGCATCAGCGGGCCTCGGTATGCGCTGGTGCGCCGTAGCGTTCCGAGGCCGGCCGAAAACCGAAGCACCGTGAACCGACGAACGGCGGCACGATCGGACATTTCCATCCAGACATTCCCCCGATGGCCAGCAAGAAGAACGGCAAGAAGAAGGAGCCGGAGGCGCGCCCTCGCGGTGGCTTCAAGACGTCGCGCCACGGTGACGGCAAGCGCAAGGCGTCCGCTGCCGGCAACAAGAGCGAGCAGAAGCGCGCGGCCGAGGAGCGCGAGCGCGCCGGCGCGGCGCATACCTCGCACGAAGGCTCGAAGTGGCTCCAGGGAGGACGCATCGCGCCGCGCCGGATCGACGGCAGCGAGTCGGCGGCCGATCTGATCGACGGCACCTTCCTCGCCTACAACGCCGCGCGCCTCAGAGAAGCCTGTCACCTGTACACCCAGAAGATGCTCGAGCCCGACGTCACCGTCGGGCTCACGCTCACCGGCGCGCTCACTCCGGCGGGGCTCGGCATGGCGGCGCTCATCCCGCTCATCGAAGCCGGCTTCGTCGACTGGATCATCTCCACCGGTGCGAACCTCTACCACGACGCGCACTTCGGGCTCGGTCTCGCGATGCACCGCGGTAACCCGACCGCAAGCGACACGGTGCTCCGCGAGGATGGGATCGTCCGCATCTACGACATCTTCTTCGACTACGACGTCCTGCTCAGCACCGACGCGTTCTTCCGGAAGGTCGTCCAGGGCCCGGAGTTCCAGCGGCCCATGAGCAGCGCCGAGTTCCACGCGCTCTGCGGCAAGTACATCCGCGAGCGCGAGCGCGCGCTCGGCATCGGCAACAAGTCGCTACTCGGCGTCGCGTACGAATGCGGCGTGCCGATCTACACCTCGTCGCCCGGTGACTCGTCGATCGGGATGAACGTCGCCGCGCTCGCGCTCGAGGGAAATCGCTGCGTCATCGATCCGAACGCCGACGTCAACGAGACGGCGTCGATCGTGCTCGGCGCCAAGCGGGGTGGGGGACGCAGCGCCGTTCTCATTTGCGGCGGCGGCAGCCCGAAGAACTTCGCCTTGCAGACCGAGCCGCAGATCCAGGAAGTGCTCGGCATCGACGAGAAGGGCCATGACTACTTCCTCCAGATCACCGACGCGCGTCCCGACACCGGCGGCCTCTCCGGCGCGACGCCCGCCGAGGCGGTGAGCTGGGGCAAGATCGATCCGGACCGTCTCCCGGACGCCGTGGTGTGCTATCTCGACTCCACCGTCGCGCTCCCTCTGCTCACCGCGTACGCCCACGCGCGCCACGAGCCGCGCCCCCTCAAGCGTCTGCTCGATCGCCGCGAGGAGAACATGCGCGTGCTGCGCGCCGAGTTCGCGAAGGCGAGCGGCGCGCCCCAGGAGCCCGCCGACACCGACGCGAAGCTCCCGATGCACCGGTAGTGGTAGTCACTCTCCGCCCTCCACTTCCCACTCCCCCACCGCTGTCCATGCCGATCTCCGAGCTTCTCCTCCCCGAGTTCGACGCCGAGACCGCGACGACCCGCAATGTCCTCGAGCGCGTCCCCGACGATCGCATCGAGTGGAGACCCCACGTGAAGTCGTTCCCGATGGGTCATCTCGCGCACCTCGTCGCGATGATCCCGGGGTGGACGATGCATGTGCTCACGAAGACGGAGTTCGACATCGCGCCGCGAGAGGGCCCCTCGGCCGTCTACCGCTTCCTCCCCGTCGATCAGCTGCTGAAGATGTTCGACAAGAACGTCGCCGACGCACGGCCGCTCATTCAGAGCGTCACCGACGAGGAGCTGCAGGTGCCGTGGACGCTGAAGGCGGCTGGCAATGCGATGAGCACCATGCCGAGGTACATGACCTACCGCACCCTCATGCTCAATCACCTCGTGCACCACCGTGCCCAGCTCGGCGTCTACCTGCGCCTCACGGATCAGCTGGTGCCGCAGATGTACGGCCCGACCGCCGACGACAAGGCTCCGGGAAGCACGAGCTGACGCGCGCGTCGCGGCGAGCGGCCGAGACTACGCCACTGGCTCCGCCGCGCCGCGCAGCACGCGCACTCCCGTCGCGAGCGTCCACCCGGAGAGCAGCGTCACCGCGGTCAGGATCGCCAGGCTGGCCTCCGGGAAGAACAGCACACCGGTCAAGCCGCCTGCGCCCGCGATCCACGCCAGCCACGCCACCCACCGCGGGCTGGCGGGATCCTGACGCTCGATCCAGCCGATGAGCAGCGTGCCCAGCGCGATCAACAGGTTGCCGAATCGCGCGGTCATCAGCCCGAACATGTGCAGCGCATCGAACAGCGTGCTCATCTCGGCGCGTCCGGTCTGGAACATCGCCGCCATCTGCGTGCCCGCGCCCGCCATGAACGCGATGTCGATCGCGTTGAAGCAGATGCCGAGGCAGATCAACGCGAGTGCGGCGATCAGCGGCACGGGGGTGCTGCCGCGTCCGAGCAGCGCGCGGCTCCAGACCCCAACGATGATCAGCGCCGAGCCGGCCAGCATCGCGAGATGAATCGGACGGAAGTACCACGTCGCCGCGATGAGGCGAAGCTGCGCCGACGGATCGGGAGGAAGGATTGGATGCAGCGCCGCGCCGACGCCGAGCAGCGCCGTACCGACCAGCAGAGCGATCGCGAGCGGGCGAGAGAGCGGGAGCACTACATTCCTCCGATGCACGACGAAGCGGAACCGTCAACTTACGCCGAGGTCCTGCCTCCGGCGACCGAGCCGACGGCCGAGATGTCGACGCAGACCGCCGCCCTGGCGGCGACGATCGCGGGCCTGGAGCTGCGTGGCCGCGTCTGTCTCGTCACCGGCGCGAGCCGCGGGCTCGGCAAGGCGACCGCGACGGCCCTCGCGCAGCTCGGCGCGACGGTCGTCCTCCTGGCGCGCGACGAGCGGCTGCTCTCCGCCGCGCGCGAGGAGGTCGCCGCAGTGAGCGGCAACCCACAGGTGTCCACCATCGTCGCCGACCTCGCCTCGTTCGAGGCGATCCGCACCGGCGCCCAGGAGTTGCGAGCACGGCACGACGCACTCCACGTGCTGATCCACAACGCCGGCGTGAATCCCACGCGCCGAAAGGAGAGCGAGGACGGGATCGAGCTCACGCTCGCCGTGAACCACCTCGCGCCCTTTCTGCTCACCCACGAGCTGCTGCCCATGCTGCGCCTCGGCGCCCGCGAAGGTGGGGCACGCGTCGTCACGGTCGCATCGATGTTCGAGCGGTTCGGCCGCATCGCGTTCGACGACATTCAGGGCCGGCGCGTCTGGATCGGCCCACTCACCTACGCGCAGTCGAAGCTCGCCAACGTGCTGTTCACCTACGAGCTCGCGGCACGCCTCGCCGGCAGCGGCATCACTGCCAACTGTGTCGATCCTGGACTCGCCGCGACGGACCTGATGCGCGAGCACGTCCTCTTCCGGCCGCGCTGGCTGAAGGCCGTATGGGGACGCGTGCTGTCGACACCGGAGAAGGGAGCACGCGCCGCCGTGTACGCGGCATCGGCGCCCGGGCTGGCGACCGTGAGCGGCAAGTGCTTCGACCGCTACGGGCGCACCATCAACACTTCACGCCAATCGCGCAATCCGGTCACCCGCGAGCGGTTGTGGAAGTTGAGCGAGCAGTTGACTGGTGTGCAGTTCCTGTCGGACTGACCCCGCGGGCGCGGGAACCGCGGACAGTACCTGACGGCACCTGACTGTAACTGACTGACGCGGAGCGACGCGGAGGAACCGCGAGCACGCGGAGCACTACTCCGGTGGGGCTCCATGAAGCGGGGCACCGCTCCTCTCCAGCCACACCCCCAAAAGCACTGCATTGGGGTCGGCATCGAAGCGTTCATGGCGCTGCGGTCTCGCTGGGTCCTCTCCGCGGCTCTGCGCCTCCGCGTGAAATGCTCTTGCAGTTGCAGTTCTTGCAGCGCAGCGGTCCGCCGTTCCCGCGCCCTCTCAGTTCTCCGCGCACCCACGCACCCACGCACCCACGCCCTACCGCCCACTCAGCACTGCCCGCACGAACGCCGTTCGCGAGTACTCGCCGCCACTTGCCACCCCGACCAGCGACTCGCCGCCGAACAGCCGCCGCGCAATCTCTCGCGCCCCCACGCCCCGCGCATCGAGCGACTCGATGCGCCCGATCACCTCCTCGTTCCAGTCGGCCTTCGCCCTCAGACGTGCCGCTCCGTCCGGCACCACGCCTCGGTGCGCATCCAGGAGCAGGCGCGGCTCCAGCGCCGCCGCTCGCCGCAGGCTCGCTACCAGCACTCGCGGAGACTCGTCCTCGTGTGCGACCCGCACCTTTACGCCAAGGAACAGGTCTCCCGACACGAGGATTCTCCGCTCGGCGTCCCAAACCGCGACGTGGTCGGGGCTGTGGCCATGAGTCTCGATCGTCGCGAGCGGAGACGGGTCGAACGACTCGAGTGGTGCCGTGAGCGGCGCCGTTCGCCCCCACACCACTCGGCGATAGAGTCGGATCGGCGGCCGCTCCCGCAGCAGCGCCTCGCACTCCGGGTGCATCGCCATCGGCAGGCCAAGCGCCGCCAGGGCGGGCGCGTTGCCGGCGTGGTCCTCGTGCCAGTGGGTCACCAGCACGCCGCGCGGACGGATCTCTCTCAGCGCGGACTCCAGAGCCCGTGCGGCGCGCGGGAATCCGGTGTCGACCAGCACGTCTCCCAGCAGGTACGCGCTCACGTCGTAACCCACCAGCGCGCCACGCCAGCTTCGCATGCGCAGCCGCGTCACTCCGCCCTCGACCACCTCGGTCGACAGGCTCATGCGCACGGCCCCGGAATTGCCCCTTGGGACGCTGCTCGATACAATGAGAGTAAGCGGCGCCCGGCCACCGGTCGGGCGTCACCTTTTTTATGTCGTCTCGAAGTCTGGTTCACCATGATCGAAGCGCTCAAGCAGAAGCTCGGGGACGAGGTCGAGAAGCTCCAGTTCGAGCTCAACGTCACCCTCCCCAACGAGATCCGGAAAGCGGTCGAGATGGGCGACCTCCGGGAGAACAGCGAGTACAAGGCCGCCCTCGAGCGCCAGCAGTTCGTGCAGGCGCGCCTGGGCCAGCTGCGCGAGCGGCTGAGCAAACTGTCCTCGATCGACGTCGCCCAGATCCCGCACGACAAGGTCGGCCTCGGCTCCACCGTCCACGTCCGCGACGAGAAGTCTGGCCTCAAGGAGACCTATCACCTCGTGTTCGGCGACGCCGTGGACTTCGAGGAGGGACACGTCACCATGTCGTCCCCCATTGGACGCGCCCTGCTCGGTAAGTCCGTCGGCGAGATCGCGTATCTCAAGCTCCCGGCGCTCACCCGGCAGCTGAAGGTCACCGAGCTGAAGACGATCCACGATCTGCGGCCGGACGACCTCTAGTCGTCGGTGACGCGGAAGATGCGCGCGTTCTCCGCGTCGTAAGCCGCTACCGCGTCGTCGATTTCCTCCAGGCTCCACCGAAGCCAGCGTCCCACCACGTGCGCGATCCGCCGAGCGGCGGATCGCCCGTGGTCGCGCGTCTCGAATGCCAACGGCACTCGGCGGATGAGCAGGTCGCCGAGTGTGGCTGCCTGCTCGTGAGTGATCGCGTGCAGGAGCTCGGCGTAGAGGTAGGGGAGGCCCGGCTCGACGGGCGTCACCAGCCCCTGATCCGCTTGGGTGAGTGACCAGACGCCGTGCCAGGCGCTGCCGTATGCCATCACCAGGCGTCGGGCGACGGCTTCATCGCCCGTCGCGGCGATCGCGTGAGCGACCTCCGTATCCGTGTCGTCGAGCTCGCCGCCGGCCACGGCGAGCTTCGCCGTATGACATCGCGACGGCGATCCTCCCAGCAGGCGTTCCACGTGATCCACCACCTCCGCAGCCATGGCGCGGTAGGTTGTGAGCTTGCCACCCGTCACCCGCACGAGTCCCGGCGCGCTGGTCGCGATACTGTGCTCCCGCGACGCGCTGCTCGGGGCACCGGTCGCCCCGTGCGCGGCGAGCGGGCGTACTCCGGCCCACGCGCTCACCACGTCGTTCTCCGTCAGCCGAGCGTCGGGGAAGTAGTGGTTCGCCGCCTCGAGCAGGTACGTCACGTCGCCGCGCGTGGCGTGCACGTCATCCGGCGCCGCCGCGTCGTACGTGTCGGTAGTCCCGATGATCGCGTACCGCCCGGCGGGAAGCACGAACATCACGCGGCCGTCCTGCGGCGCCGTCAGTGTCACCGCCGCCGCATTGCCGATCCGCACGCGTGGCACGCTCACGTGCACCCCCTTGCTGCCGCGCACCGCCGCGCCCGCGTGGGCGTCGGCCATGCGCTCGATCTCGTCGCTCCAGGGTCCGGTCGCGTTCACCACGGCTTTGGCGTGCACCGTCGCCGTCGCGTCGTCGAGCGTGGCTGACACCGTCGCGCCGGCCACGCGCCCCGCGTCGCGGACCAGCGCGACCACCGCCGTGTGGTTGAGCACCACGGCCCCGGCGTGCTGCGCCGAGAGCACCGTCGCCAGCGTGAGCCGCACGTCGTCCGTCGCCGCGTCCCAGTACCGTGCGCCCCCCACGAGCGCGTCGGTGCGCAGCGCGGGCTCGCGTGCGTGCACCGCGTTCGCGTCCAGCCGCTCGTGTGTGCGATTGCGAAACAGCGACAGCACGTCGTAGAGCAGCAGCCCCGCGCCCAGCTTCCAGCGCGGCACCCGCGCGCCGCGATACACCGGCCACGTGAAGGCGAGTGGACGCACCAGGTGTGGCGCGATGCGTTGCAGCGTGCGCCGCTCGCGGCTCGACTCGAACACGAGCCCGAGCTGGCCGTGCTCCAGGTAGCGCACCCCGCCGTGCACCAGGCGTGACGACCGGCTCGACGTGCCGCTCGCGTAGTCGTTCTTCTCCACCAGCGCCACCCGCAGCCCCCGGAGCGCGGCATCCCGCGCGACCCCGGCTCCCGTGATCCCGCCCCCGATCACGAGCACGTCGAACACCTCGCTGGCCAGGGCGAGAAACAGCGCGTCGCGGTCCGGTCGCGTGGCGTGGGAGGTCGTCTGATCGTCCTCTGAGGGGCGTGGTAGCGGACGCGTCGGGCGCTCAAGATAACCTTGGCCTCTCCCCTCGTGACCAGTCAACGCATCCTCGGGCTCGTAGAACACGCGTGGTACTGGCTTCCCGTGCGCGGTCGCGTGGGGGTAACCATCCTCGCCCTCGCCCAGCTCTACTGGGTCTGGTGGTTCTACCTCCATTACGTCCGCGCGCCGTTCGTCCTCTACCGCGTGAACGTCATCCCGCGCGACGTCACCCGCACGCTCGATCCGGCCTATTCCGAGCCGATCTATCCCGACCTCTTCCGGTACTTGGAGGAGACCGAGCGCAAGATGATCGCCCTCGGCTTCCGCGATCCGCACCGGACCACCGACCGCACCACCTATCCGCTCACCGCCGTCGGCGAGTCGCTCGAGCATCCCGAGTTTGGCGACCAGGCGACGATCGTGGCGATGCGGCCCCCCGTGGAGTTCAATCGCCGGGAGCCCATCTATTCGATCGCCTTCGACAGCGAGTTCGCCGATGGCGTCACGCTGTTGACGTCGAACGTCGACATGCCGCGCTTCTGGCCCGACGCGCGCAAGGTCGATCACGTGCGGATCCCGTACGTCACCGAGCCCGGCGTGCTCTTCCGTCTGCATCGGCTCCGCGTCATGGAGCGTCGTGAGAAAGTCGCGCAGAAGAAGATCGTGCGCGGCAGGACCCCCGAGCAGCGCCTCGTCTTCATCAAGCGCCGCCACATCGATCTGTACAAGCATCTCGTGCGCAGCCGGTATCATCGCCGCACAGCCGGCGGTCTACGACTGACCCTCCGCGGCGCGATGCTCACCGCGTGGCGACAGGTCTTCCCATGGCGGAACGTGGACCAGTGGTGGCTGCGCCGGCGCGCGCGTTCCGTGCTGCGGCTCGGCTAGTCCCGCTCGCCCCGCGCGCCCCGTAGCTTTGTGGCATGCCAAGCTACGGCTCTCCCGGACGCCGCGTCGCCATCATTGCCGGCGTGCGCACGCCGTTCGCCCGATCGGGAACGACCCTCAAGAATCTGACATCGATCCAGCTCGGCAAGCATTGCGTCGCCGAGCTGATCCAGCGTTCCGAGATCGACGGCAAGCTCGTCGAGATGATCGTCTACGGCACCGTCGTCCCCTCGGTCGTCGCGCCGAACATCGCACGCGAAGTCTCGCTGCTCCCGATGCTGCCGAAGGGCTGTCAGGCCTTCACGGTGAGCCGCGCCTGCGCGTCCGCCAACCAGGCGATCACCGACGCCGCCGACCAGATCGCGCTCGGCCATGCCGATGTCGTGATCGCCGGGGGCGCGGAATCGCTGTCGAACGTGCCGATCCTCCACTCGCGCGGCATGAGCGAGGCGCTCGTCGCCGCGTCGAAGGCCAAGAATCTCGGCGGACGGGTGAAGGCGCTCGCGCGGGTGCGTCCGCGCGATCTCGTGCCGATCACCCCTGCCATCGCCGAGCCCTCCACCAACGAGACGATGGGCGAGTCGGCGGAGAAGATGGCGAAGATCAACGCCATCCCGCGTGAGCAGCAGGACCAGTTCGCGCTGCGCTCGCACCGCCTCGCCGCGGCCGGCACCCAGGACGGACGGCTCGCGGCCGAGATCGCACCGGTGTTCGTGCCGCCCAGCTTCCAGGCAATGACGTCGGACAACGGCATCCGCCCGGACAGCTCGATCGAGCAGCTGCGTGCGCTCAAGCCGGTGTTCGATCGGAAGAACGGCACCGTGACGGCGGGGAACGCATCACCGCTCACCGACGGGGGCAGCGCCGTGCTCCTCATGAGCGAGGAGCGCGCGAAGTCGCTCGGCTACCAGCCGCTCGCCTACATCCGCAGCTACAGCTACGCCGCGCTCGACCCGGGCGAGCAACTGCTCATGGGGCCGGTGCTCGCCGCGCCCGTCGCGCTCCAGCGCGCTGGTCTCACGCTCCAGCACATGGATCTGATCGAGATGCACGAGGCGTTCGCCGCGCAGGTGCTCTGCAACCTCAAGGGCCTCGCGTCGCGCGAGTGGGCCGAGCGCGCCGGGTTCAGCCAGCCCGTCGGCGACGTCGACCGCTCGAAGCTGAACGTGATGGGCGGGTCGATCTCCATCGGCCATCCCTTCGGCGCCACCGGCGGCCGCATTCTCACCACGCTCTGCAACGAGCTCGCGCGTCGCGGCGGGCAGTTCGGTCTCATGACCGTGTGCGCCGCAGGCGGGATGGGTCACGCGATGGTCGTGGAGCGCGCCTGATGCCGGCACTCCGGCTGGACCACGAGGAAGGGATCGCGATCATCACGATCGATCTGCCCGGCGAACCGGTGAACAAGGTCACGGCGGCACTGCGCGCCGAGTTCGCCGAGCTGTTCGGTCGCATCGAGAGTGACACCATGGTTAAGGGGATCGTGCTGGCCACGGGCAAACCCGATACCTGGCTCGCCGGTGCCGATATCGACGAGTTCCTCACCATCCACAGCGTCACCGACGCGGAATCGTTGAGCCGCGGGGGGCAGGCGCTGCTGGCGCGTCTCTATTCGCTCCGGGTTCCGGTCGTCGCCGCGATCCACGGTGCGTGTCTCGGCGGCGGGCTCGAGGCGGCGCTGGCTTGCCATTATCGCGTCGCGTCGGAACATGAGAAGACCGTCCTCGCACTTCCCGAAGTGCAGCTCGGTCTCATCCCGGGTGCCGGCGGGACCCAGCGGCTGCCCAAGCTCGTGGGGCTGCAGCGCGCTCTCGACATGATCCTCACGGGGCGCAACATCCGCGCGAAGAAGGCCTATCAGATGGGCCTCGTCGACGAGCTCGTGCACCCGGCCATCCTGCGAGAGGTCGCGATCGACCGCGCGCGAAAGCTCGCCGACGGCTCGCTCGAAGGGCGACGCTCGCCCAAGGGTCGGGGCGCCACCGGCATGCTGCTCGAGGACAACCCCCTCGGCCGGTCGATCGTGTTCCGCAAGGCGCGAGATGGCGTCATGTCCAAGACCCACGGCCACTACCCGGCGCCCCTGGCCGCGCTGGCCGCCGTGCAGGCAGGCTACGACGGCGGTGAGGAGCTCGGGTACAAGATGGAGGCGCGGTCGTTCGGCGAGCTCGCCATGTCCGACGTCGCCAAGGAGCTCATGTTTCTCTTCTTCGCCACCACGGCGTTGAAGAAGGATCCCGGGATGGACGGCGAGGTGCCCGAGCCACGAAACGTCGAGACGCTCGGCGTGCTCGGCGCAGGGTTCATGGGCGCGGGGATCGCCTCCATCGCCGTACAGCACGGGACCCCGGTGCGACTCAAGGACACGGATCTCGGCCGGGTGGGGAAGGGGCTCGCGGCAGTGAGCGACGTGCTTCGCGAGCGGCTCAAGAAGAAGCAGATCACGAGGCTTCAGTACGAGGACCAGATGCTCCTCGCGGGGGGCGCGGTGGAGTACTCCGGGTTCGGCCGTGCGACGCTCGTGATCGAGGCCGTGTTCGAGGACATCGCGCTCAAGCACCGGGTGCTGCGCGAGGTGGAGCCGCTGCTTCGCGAGGACGCGATCTACGCGTCGAACACGAGCACGATACCGATCAGCCGGATCGCCGAGGCCGCAGCGCGGCCCAATCGCGTGCTCGGGATGCACTTCTTCTCCCCCGTGCACAAGATGCCGCTGCTGGAGGTCATCGCGACGGGTGACACCGACGACGACGCGGTCGTGACGGCCGTCGCCTACGGGAAGAAGCTCGGCAAGACCGTCATCGTCGTGAACGACGCCCCGGGCTTCTACACGACCCGGATCCTCTCGGCCTACATGAACGAGGCGGGCCGCCTGCTCGACGAGGGCGCGAGCGTCGACGCGGTCGATGCGGCGCTCACGTCGTTCGGCTTTCCCGTCGGGCCGATCACGCTCCTCGACGAGGTCGGGATCGACGTCGGAGGCAAGGTGGGGCAGGTGCTGAGCGAGGCGTTCGGCGGCCGGATGATGCCGAGCGACTCGCTGCGCCGGGTCGTCGAGTCCGGCCGTACCGGGCGGAAGGGCCGGTCGGGCTTCTACCGGTACGACGAGGAGGGGCAGAAGAGCGAAGTCGACCCATCGGTGTACGACGTTCTGCCGGGCGGCGCGACGCGCCGCGACGTGCCGGCGGAAGAGATTCAGCGGCGGTGCGTGCTGGCGATGGTGAACGAGGCGGCGCTCTGCCTCGAGGAGCGGGTCCTGCGGTCGTCGCGTGACGGTGACGTGGGGGCCGTGTTCGGGCTGGGGTTCCCCCCGTTCCGGGGTGGTCCGTTCCGGTACGTGGACGCTCAGGGCGCGTCACGGGTGGTGGACGACCTGCATCACCTAAACGAACGTTTCCCCGGGCGGTTCGCCCCGGCGTCGGTGCTGGTCGATCACGCGCGAGCGCAACGGCGGTTCTATCCCGCGCGCGGTAATCCGCTCGAGCGAGATACGTACGTGTGACAATGGCGACGCTCCAATCGAACGCGTAACGTAGCTTACCGGTACACGCGTTCTCGACTGTGACGACAGGTGTCGATGCAAGGTCCAGACGGTATGGAGAGCTCGGATGCAACACTCGTAGCTCGGGTGTTGCACGGAGAGGTGAACGCGTACGGCGCGCTCGTCTCGCGATACCGGGACAAGTACGCGCGGTATGCCGTGCACATGCTGGGCAATCGGGAAGATGCGGAGGAGGCGCTGCAGGATGCGTTCA
>DATFOL010000220.1:0-3605 GCA_035265545.1 Gemmatimonadaceae bacterium
GAGCTTCCCGTCGGCGTGGCTGCTGCTGCGCGCGATCGCGGCCGGCTGGCTGATCCTGGTTCCATGGGCCGCCCTCGGGGTGCTGCTGGGCGTGCTCACGCGCGGTACGTCGCTGGCGATCGGCGTCGGGATCCTCTACGCACTGGTGATCGAGGGGCTGCTCAGCGCGTTCGCCGACAGCGTGAGCGTGCTCGAGCCGCTGACGCAGGCGTTCCTGCGCGCCAACGGCTACTCGCTCGCCGCCGCGCTCGGCGCCTCCGTGGATGCGATCGAGTCCAACGGACCCGGCTCCTACGCCGGCCCGATCGTCGGCAGCGCGCAGGCGCTCGCGGTCCTCGTCGCATCCGCGGCGGCCTTCGCGGGGCTCGCCGCGTTCGTGTTACGGCGTCGCGACGTGGAGTAAAGGGCGTCAGCTCAACGCGACGTCCTCGGCGGACGCCTGGAGCTCGTCCGTTGCGCAAGCGAGCCGGGAGATGCCGTGCCGTTCTACGTTCGCAAAGCGGAAGTCTCACCGTGCGGCAGCCGGGGCCGGTCGTTCACCGAGTGCTTGGCAAGGAGCCGGGCGACGCCGCGCAACGAGAGAGTCGCCACTGCACGCTTGCCGTCGCTCCACTCGAATCCAGTGAGCACTGGTGTCCGCATCATCGATCAAGAGCCGCTCCTACGGCGGTCCTTGGCCACGATCCAACGGCAACCCGGATGGAGGTTCTCCAGCGCGGTGACATGCTCTCAGTGGATGGCGGTGGAGATCATCGGTCATCCGGGAACGACCCGCTATGAATTGCCCTGGGCGCGCGCATACCGCGGGCCGACGGGATTCGAAGCGCGGGACACTTGGAACCGAACTCGAGAGCTGGCCGAGCACAGCGTCCAACGCGGTTGGCTCGAAGCCGATCCGCCCGCTGCGACCCAACGTCGAGGGCGGACGTCGCCTTCCCGGACTGCCGGCCGCATCGATGCAGTCCGGATCGCTCCTACGCTGGTCCAGTCTCGCGCCGGCGCTAGCCAGCCGCCGGGCCCACGTTGCCCGGGACGGCGATGTCCGTCTTGCCCGTCAGGAACTCGGCCAGCACCGGCGCCAGCACATTCATCTTCAGGTTGTGGCTGACCCCTGCAAGCAAGCGCAGCTCCGCGTTCGCCAGCACCTCGGCCAGCGCGCGTGAGCCCTGTTGCAGCACGGCGGGGCTCTTGGCGCCGGTCACGACCAGCGTCGGCATCGTGACCGACCCCCACTCGTCGGGGTTCAATGGCGCGCCGTACATCATGTGCTTGCCGAGCGCCGCCCAGTCGTACAGGAGCGTGTGCGCGGTCTCCTTCAGCCCCTTCCACATCGGTGTCACGTCGGCGGCCAAGGGTCGCGAGATCGCAGCGGACCTCGATCGAGCGGGGTTCTCCGAAGTGCGGCTGGAGACCATGGGGCCGAAGCCTGCGTTGGTCGGCGCGGTCAGCGTCAACGGAGCCGGAACGTGACCGTGCGGCCTGGTGCCCGGAGCGGGCCGGGTCGGCTGATACGGGCCCGCGGCCGAGCGGGCCATGCTGGTGCCCTGCGCGATGAGCGAGCGTATTCGCTTGGGTGCCTGGGCCGCGGTCGCTCTCCGCGCCGAGGCGGGTCACCGGCGTGTCACAGCGCCACCGCCCGTCACGATCACGCGTGAAGCCGCCCGGCGAATGGGGGGTGAAGCGTTCGAAGCCGATCGCAGCCCCACGCTCGCGAGCCGGCGGAGCGTGTCGCGACAGGTTCGCGCTGGGCGTGTACCGCGTCAGTACCTTTGCCCGAGAGGCCGCGGCGCTCCCCGGGCCGCAAACGCCGGCGCAGATCCCGCCGACGACAACGACTGACGACTTCTTGCCCGGAAGGGGTCACGCGAGCCACTCCCAAAACAAGGAAACCGCGCTATAGCGCGACTTTCAAAGCCCTCTGCCGGACTCGAACCGGCGACCCCTTCCTTACCATGGCAGTCCGGCGACGCTCGCGCACGCCCCGCGCAGAGCCAAAGTGCCTGCAAAGACAGGGCGAGGCGGCGTCGGCAAGTGCCCGCATCGATCGGCATCGTTCGGCATCTTGCGGTACCGCGTGAGTACCTTGAGTTCGCGGGAGCCGACGTGTCTCGGGCTGTCCGCTGATGCCTCACGGCGTGCTCTCCGATCGCGGTGCCCGTGAGGCGCCGTCGGCGGCGCACCGGTCCGATGCGGTGCGCGCCGCTCGCCTGTCCGCGCCGACCGCTACCGTGAAGATGACATGGCCGGGCGCGAAGAGAAGGTGAGCGTCGAGCTCGATGCGGAGATGGTCGAGCGTGCGCGCGTTCAGCTCGGCCTCGACCGCGCGAGCGACGCGACGGTTGTCGAGCGCGCCTTGAACGCGTATCTGCTCGGGCGGCTGCTTGACGGCACGCAGGCGTCCGCCGGGCTGACGGAGCACGACGCGGAGCGCATCGCGTACGAGGAGCTGCGCAGCTCGCGCCGCGAGCGCGGCGCTGCGTGATCCGCGTCGTCATCGATCCAGGCGTCTTCATCTCGGCGCTCATCGGCAGCCGCGGCGGCGCACCCGACCTCGTGGTGCGAGCGTTCGTGGACGACCGCATCAGCGTCGTCGCCAGCCCGCGGCTGCTCGCCGAGCTCGAACTGGTGCTGCGGCGCCCGAAGTTCGTCGCGTACGTCGACGAGCGGACCGTTCGTGAGTTCGTCGAGCGCATCCGGCGACACGCGATGATCGTCGACGACCCGATCGAGCAGCCCGCGGTGACACGAGACCGCAAGGACGACTACCTCGTCGCCCTCGCACGCAGCGAGCACGTCGACGCGATCGTCAGCGGCGACCGCGACCTGATCGATGTCGGGCTCGCAGATCCAGCGGTGTGGACTCCACGGCAGCTTGCGGATCGGCTGCGGGAGAACTGAACGGACATCGTCCATCAAGCGGAGGCCAGGGAAACCCAGCCACGCGCAGTGCGGACGCGAGGTTCAACGGCATTGGCAGGTCACCGTGCTCCGCGCATCGTCGCGCGCGACGGTGGATCGCGTGCAGGTCGACACGGCCGCTACTCGTCAAGACCTGGGTCTCCACATCAGCAGCACTGTGGCCGGCGAGCGGTTGCCGTCCTGCTTGTACGCGATCGCGGACGGCCGCGGCATTCGCGCTCTCCCGCTGGGATTGCACAGCGCCGGCATCGTCGCGATCACCCATTAACTCCGTCCAGCCGCGGGGCGCTCCTGCTGGTCGTCCAAAGCGAGCGCAGCAAGCGCGCTCGTGCCCTCACCAACACAGGATCGTCTGCTGATGGCATACCGGCGTTGCGATCTCGCTGATGACGCCCGAAACTCAATGCTGGGCGCCGACGCGACTGTCCGGCCGCGCTCTGCGATTCGATCTCCCTTACGGCGCGGAACGCGTCCCGAGAATCCGACGCGGGAAGCGGCGGGACCTGGACGCCACCACGAGTTCGCGATCACGCGCATGTCCGAGTAAGGGCATTCCCGGACGTGCCGGATGCGCGCTCCTGCTCGTCGCCGAGGAGCGATAGCGACGCGACGATCGCAGCGGGCTGCTGCCCCGTCTCGTCCGTCGCGATCGTGTGCGCCTCGATGGCGGAGTCGCTCGCAGTGAC
>DATFOL010000221.1:0-2130 GCA_035265545.1 Gemmatimonadaceae bacterium
ACTTTCGTTTCCATGGGCGACGATGCCTCCACTCTGATCGCGGCTGCACTCGACGACCGGTACGTCATCGAGCGCGAGCTCGGCGCCGGTGGGATGGCCGTCGTCTACCTCGCCCGCGACCGCAAGCTGGATCGCGAAGTCGCCCTCAAGGTGCTCCGCCCCGAGCTCGGCGCGGTGCTCGGTGCCGAGCGGTTCCTCACCGAGATCAAGATCTCGGCGCGGCTCGACCACCCGCACATCCTCACTCTCATCGATTCCGGTGAGGCGAACGGGCTGCTCTACTACGTCCTCCCGTTCGTGCGCGGCGAGTCGCTGCGCGACAAGCTGAATCGCGAGCACCAGCTCGGGATCGAGGAGGCGCTGACGATCACGAAGCAGGTGGCGAGCGCGCTGGACTACGCGCATCGCCAGCAGCTCGTGCACCGGGACATCAAGCCGGAGAACATCCTCCTTCAGGAAGGGGAGGCGATGCTCGCCGATTTCGGGATCGCGCTCGCGGTGAAAGAGGCCGGCGGCAACCGGCTCACCCAGACGGGACTCTCGCTCGGCACGCCGCAGTACATGTCGCCCGAGCAGGCCACGGGCGATCGCGGCATCGACGCA
The DNA here is from genome assembly GCA_035265545.1 of Gemmatimonadaceae bacterium. GTDB lineage: Bacteria > Gemmatimonadota > Gemmatimonadetes > Gemmatimonadales > Gemmatimonadaceae > AG11. The sequence goes on from DATFOL010000221.1 coordinate 604, forward strand.
CGCAGCGACGTGTACTCGCTGGCCGCGGTGCTCTACGAGATGCTCGCCGGCGAGCCGCCAGTCACGGGCGCGAGCGCGCAGTCGATGATCGCGAAGCTGATGACGGAGACGCCGACGCATCTGCGCGTGCTGCGGAGCACGGTGCCGCCCGAGATCGACGCGGCGGTCGCGAAGGCACTCGCCAAGACGCCGGCGGATCGCTTCACGAGCGCGGGAGATTTCTCGCGCGCGCTCGCGGTGCATCACTCGACGCAGCAGCTCGCCTCCGCGCCGCCGGCGTCGCGCCGCAGCCGGCGTCCGCTCGCGATGGCGCTCGGCGCCGTCATCGTCGCTTCCGCGGCACTCGGCGCATACGCGATGCGCGCCAAGCCAGCCGGACCCGCGTCGCTCGGCGCGAAGACGCAGCTCACCTCCACCGGCGGCGTGCTGTTCCCGGCGATCTCGCCGGACGGCAAGCAGCTCGCGTTCCTCTCGCGTCACTGCGCGGGCGCCGACTGCACGTATTCCACGGTGGTGCAGGATGTCGGCGGCACCACGACGCGCTCGATCCTCGACAGCGCGACGGCGGGCTACAACCTCGAATGGAGCCCGGACCGACGCAACCTGATGTTCAGCGGAACGGTGCGCGGTCGAGCGGGGACGTATCTGCTCTCGGCGCTCGGCGGCGCGCCACGGTGGCTCACGAGTGGCGTCGCCACGTTCTACGCCGGTGGCGACTCGCTGCTGCTCGGGCCGTCGTTCCACCAGGACTCGGTGTACTACGTGCGCGTCGCCGCACTGGACGGCATCGCGCGAGACAGCATCCGCATCGCCGGGCCGGGCAACCGCCTCGCGGCCATCTCGGTGGTGCCGGGGACGAGCTGGATCCTCACCCTCGTCATTCAGCCACCGCACGGACTCTGGCAGATCGTCGATCGCTCGGGCAAGCTGGCGGACAAGGTCGTCAACGCGTGCACGTGCGGCGGCCTCGCGGCCACGGACGCGGTCTGGCTGGCGCGCGCCGGCGACGGACTCGAGGAGTCCGTCGTGCGCATCGCGATCGACCGGTCGAACGGCCACTTCGCGGCGCGGCAGGACACGATGACGCACGGCAACTTCACCGCGTTCTCGCTCACGGGCGACGGCACGCGGATGGTGATGGACGAGGGAACGTTCGAGCACAGCGTGTGGGCCGTCCCGCTCGCCGACGCGATCAAGGGCACCTTCCCCGATGAGCGCCGGATCGCGCGCGCTTCCACGAACATCGGTGCGGCCATCTCTCCGGACGGCTCACGGCTGCTCGTTCGCCGACTCGTGCCGACTCCGGGCAGCCGCAGCGAGACGCGGTACTCGATCATGCCGTTCGAGGGGGGTGCGGAGACTCCGCTTCCCGCGGCGGGAGTCATCAAGCGCGCGATCTGGTCGGACCCCGAGCACGTCGCGACGTCGGTGTTCACGCCGCGCGGGCTTCGACTGTCAGAGATCGACGTTCGTAGCGGCGCGGTGCGCAGCACGCTCGAGCTCCCCGACTCGGTGGTCGCCGACTAC
>DATFOL010000222.1:0-4071 GCA_035265545.1 Gemmatimonadaceae bacterium
TCGGTTGGACACACCGGTCTACCTCGAGAACAACGCGCTCGCCGCCGCGCTCGGCGAGCGGTGGTACGGCGGCGGGCGGCAGATCGGGACGTTCTTCTACATCTACTTCGGCAGTGGACTGGGCGGCGGCCTGATCCTGAACGGGCAGCCACACGAAGGGTTCACCGGCAACGCCGGCGAGATCGGCTATCTCCCGACGGTGCTCTCGCGCCACGCCGCCTCGCCGGCGCCAACGGAGGACGCGCCCCACGTCGGCCTGCACTTCAACATGCCGCGCCTCTACGAGCGTCTGCGCCGCGACGGCACCGACGTGCGGACGCTCGAAGATCTCGACCGGCTCGTGGCGAAGGGTCATCCGGGCATGCTCGAATGGATGGACGACGCCTCCGATCATCTCACCGCACTCGTGCTCGCGATCGAGTACGTGCTGGATCCGGAGGCGATCTGCTTCGGCGGCCGACTCTCGGACCGAATCGTCGGCGGGTTGATGGATCGCGTCTCGCGACTCCTGCCGGAGCGTCGCCCGAGAGGCAAGGTCTCGGTGCCGCGGCACATTCTCGCCACGGCCGGGGTCGACGCCGGCGCGCTCGGCGTCGCGACGCTGCCGATCTACGAGATCTTCGCGCCCGCGCCGCGCGTGCTGCTCAAGCGGCGGCGCGGGGTGCAGAACGGCGGCTCGGCCCGGTCACGTCCCGTCACGTCGCTCTGAGCGGGCACGTTCCCGAGCAGCGTCGCATGCCCGTGCAAGCCACCTCGCGTGCGCACGCGGATATTTTTCCTTCCCGATCGCAACAGGACTTCGAAACGACTTTGGATTGTTGCCGTGGAGCAGTGAGATGAGCACGAAGGTATCGAAGAAGCGCGCGACCGCGGCGCTCCTGGCGACGATGCTCGCCGCGAGCGTCGCGCCTGCGCAGGGAGTGACCCCGACCACCGCAGGACCGATCCGCATGAGCCAGATCGGCTTCCTTCCCGCCGCGCCGAAGGCGGCGGTGGTGGTGGGCAGCAGCGCGACCACGTTCGCCGTGGTCGGTGCAGAGCGGGGCGACACGGTCCTGCGTGGCTCGCTCACTCCGCCGAAGAGCTGGGAGCTATCGGGAGAGACCAACGTGCGACGCGCCGACTTCAGTCGCCTCACGCGCCCGGGACGATACCGGCTGGTGGTGCCCGGCGCGGGGGAGCCCGTCGAGTTCGAGATCGGCACGACGCGGATGCGAGAGCTCGCGACCGCGACGCTCAAGGGGTTCTACTTTCAGCGCACCGCCGTACCGCTCTTGCCGGAGCACGCGGGCCGCTGGGCGCGCGCCGCGGGGCATCCGGACACGCTGGTGCTCGTCCATCCGTCCGCCGCGTCGGCAGCGCGCCCCGCCGGGACGCGTCTGTCGTCGCCACTCGGCTGGTACGATGCGGGCGACTACAACAAGTACATTGTCAACTCAGGGATCAGCACCTACTCGCTGCTCCTCATCGCGGAGCAGTTCCCGCAGTACGCGGACTCGCTCCGCACGAACATCCCCGAGAGCGGAAACGCGCTGCCCGACGTGCTGGACGAAGCGCTGTTCAACGTTCGCTGGATGCTGACGATGCAGGATCCAACCGACGGTGGCGTCTACCACAAGCTCACCAACCCGCAGTTCGACGGATTCGTCGCGCCCAGCGCCGCGACGGGCACTCGCTACGTCGTGCAGAAGAGCACCGCCGCGGCGCTCGACTTCGCCGCCGTGATGGCGCAGACGTCGCGCGTGGTGCAGCGCTACCCGCGCGCGCTGCCGGGGCTCGCCGACAGCCTGCGCGTGGCGGCGCTCGCCGCATGGCGCTGGGCACGCGCGCATCCGGATTCGCTGTACGATCAGAATCGCATCAACGCCGCCACCGACCCGGACATCGCCACCGGCACCTACGGAGACCGCAGCGTGAGCGACGAGCTCCGCTGGGCCGCGGCGGAGCTGTTCCTCACGACCAGGCAGGACAGCTTCCTCGTCGCGGCACCGCCCGTCGCGTCGGATTCGGTCGACGTGCCGACGTGGTCGTCGGTCGGCACGCTGGCGTTGGTGTCGCTCGCCGAGCATCGGCGCGAGGTGCCAGCGCGCACCGCCGCCGCCGCGACGGAGAAGCTCGTCGCGCTCGCGCGCGCACTGCGCGACGCGGCCGACACGACCGCGTACGGCGTCGCGATGGCACGCCGTTCGGACTTCACGTGGGGAAGCAGCGCCGTCGCGGCCAATCAGGGGCTCGTGCTCGTACAGGCGTACCGCCTCACCGGCGACACGACCTTCCTGCGCGCCGCGGTCGGCAACCTCGATTATCTCCTGGGCCGCAACCCGACGGGATATTCGTTCGTGACCGGCATCGGCGTTCGCACGCCGATGTTCCCGCACCACCGCCCGTCCGCCGCCGATACGGTGGCGGCGCCGGTGCCCGGGCTGCTCGCGGGCGGGCCGAATCCCTCGCAGCAGGACAAGTGTGCGGGCTATCCGTCGAAGCTGCCCGCACTGTCGTACGTCGACGCGCAGTGCAGCTACGCCTCGAACGAGATCGCGATCAACTGGAACGCGCCGATCGCATACCTCTCGGCGGCGATCGACGCGGTGTACGTGTCGCGCGCTCCACTCGCGCCGTAGTGGAGCGCACGAGCTCCCGATGAGACGCCCCGCGCTCGATCGCGAGATCGACCTGCTGCGCTCGGGCGCGCGAGCGCGCGCCTGGCGCGTGACGGTGTTGATCGCGCTCGCGAGCGCGGGCTGTGCGCGTTCCTCGACGGCCAGACCCGATCTCGATCCGGCGCCATCTGGCGGTCGGCCGTACGTGGTGGTCGTCTCGCTCGACGCCTTCCGACACGACTTCCTCGAGCGCTATCACCCACGTTCGCTCGAGCGCCTCGCCGCGCGCGGGATCGTGGCGCGCGCGCTCATTCCACCCTTCCCGTCGAAGACGTTCCCGAGCCACTACACCATCGCGACGGGGCTGTATCCGGGAAGCCACGGCGTGATCTCGAACACCTTCTACGATCCGGCGTTCGACCGCTGGTTTCGCGTGAAGGATACCGCCACCGTGCGCGACGGAGGCTGGTACGGCGGCGTGCCGATCTGGGTGGCCGCCGAGCGTGAAGGGGTGCGCACCTCCGTCTACTTCTGGCCGGGCTCGGAGGGAGTGGTGCAGGGGGGGCGGCCGTCCGCGTGGTGGAACTATCGCGGCAGCGTGCCCGACTCCGTTCGCGTCGACGCGAGTGTCGCGCAGCTTCGGTTGCCGCCCCAGCGGCGACCCCATCTCGTCATGTTGTACCTCACCGACGTCGACGATACGACGCACCGGTACGGTCCGGAGTCGCCGCGCACGTCGGTGGCGGTGGCGGCGCTCGACCGCGCGGTGAGCCGACTGCTCGAGGCGATCCAGCGACTGCCGATTCGCGATTCGGTGAACGTCGTCGTGCTGTCGGACCATGGCATGCTGGAGAGCCCGCAGGAGAAGATGCTGCCACTGCGCCCGATCCTCGCCGCGGCGATGATCGACACCGCAGTGGTGCAGATGGGCGACATCGGGCCGACGATGTCGCTCTGGTTCGGTGGCGACACGGCACTCGCGCGCCGCAGCGTGGGAGTGCTGAACGCGGCGTTGCCGCACGCGAGAGCGTATGCGCGCGGCGACGCTCCGGCGCGGTGGCATCTCGGGGGCAACGCGCGGGGCGGCGACGTCATCGTCGTCGCCGAGCCGGGCTACGTGATCGCGAAGAGCGCCGACGACCGGCTCCTCGACCGCGGCACCCATGGATGGGACCCGGCCGATCCGGCGATGCACGGCATCTTCATCGCGGCCGGACCGCAGATCGCGCCGGCGGGGGTAATCCCCGCCTTCGAGAACGTGCACGTGTATGCGTTTCTCGCGGCGCTGCTCCGGCTCGAGCGCGCGCCGCCAGGCGACGGCGACGCGAGCGTGCTCGCGCCCTATCTGCGGCGAATGCCCTGACGGCCGGGCTCGCCGCGGACGGTGAGTGGTGTGTCCCTTGCTTCGGTGGACCGTGGCACGAGCAGCACGTCCACCTGAACGTGAGGAGCAGATGTCCGAGCGCAAAAA
>DATFOL010000223.1:0-2924 GCA_035265545.1 Gemmatimonadaceae bacterium
CAACCCGTACTCCACTCCCACCGCGCTGATCTCGGCCTTCATCGGGAACAGCATCGGCTTCATGACGCGTGGCACGTCGTCGAACGACGAGGAGTCCTCCTCCTCGGCCACGGCCTTGATGTCCATCGGCACGCTCATGCGATACGCCGCGCGCACGAGCTGCCCGCCGCTCATGTCGAACCAGAGCGAGCCGACGGCGAGATTCCACTTCGGCGTGCGTGGCCGGACCTTGAGCTCGCGCAGTCGGATCGATCGGCCGTCCGGCAGGCGAAAGGTCGCCGAGTCGCCGCTCTCGTAGACGTAGTACGCCTCCGATCCCTCAGCCAGCGGATGGACGATCCCTTCGTTCTCGTCCACCGCCTGGCGCGCGGCGCTCGCACCGATCCACATCGTCTCGCTTCCCGGATAGTACGGCACGGGCGACAGGCTTCCCTCGATGCCCACGTGTCCCGACTTCCCGGCGATCGGCACGACGCTGCGCGAGCCGGTCACCTCCACGTAGGCGCCGGTGCCGCGGCGCCAGCGGACGCGCGTCGCCCCTTCGCTTCGGAACGCAAGTCGATCGCGCCCCAGGCGCGTGAAGCCCAACCCGGCCGAGACGCGCTGATACGTCGTCGCATCGTATGCGGTGAGCGCCGAGTCCTGACGAAGGCGCGCCTCGCGCGCCAGCAGAAGGATCGAGCGGGCGGCGGCGTCGCGAAACGCCGTCGCGCGATGCGCATCGGTGGTCGCGATGCGCTTCGGTGGCTTCCGATCCCGATGCCGCTCCGTCGTCGAATCGCGCTCGGGTGCCGCGGAATCGGGCGCCGTGGTCGTGGAGGGAGCCTGCGTGGGCGCGGGAGTCGCGACCTGCAGAAGCGCTGCGGCCAGATGCACGAGCATACGGGAAGGCCCTGGGTGGTAGGGAAGTATGTTTTCGTACGGGTAGGCACGCCGAATGTTTCCTCGCCGGTGCGATGCGCGCCGCGTAGCTTCCGCGCTCGCCAACCTCTCGCTCGCCATCGATGCGCCCGATCCGACGTCTCGCTCTGCTCCAGCTCGTCCTTCCCGCCGCGCTCGGCGCACAGTCCCCTGTGCCCGCGCCCGTGCGCGCGATCGACTGGCCGGCAATCGAGCGCGAGGGGGTGACCCTCCTCCGTGAGTACCTTCGGGTGAACTCGACCAACCCGCCCGGCAACGAGCTGACGGCGGCGACGTTCCTCCGGGACTTCCTCGCGAAGGAAGGCATCGAGGCGCAGATCCTCGACACCACCGAGCTGGGCACCGGGCGCGCCAATCTCTACGCGCGCGTGAAGGGCAATGGGAGCAAGCGGGCGATCGCGCTCGTGCACCATATGGACGTCGTTCCCGCCACGGCCAGCACCTGGACTGCACCGCCTTTCTCGGGCGAGCTTCGGGACGGCTATGTCTACGGCCGCGGTGCCCTCGACATGAAGGGCGAGGGCATTGCTCAGCTCATGGCGGTGGTCGCCCTCAAGCGCGGCGGCGTGCCCCTCACGCGCGACCTCGTGATCATCGCCAACGCCGACGAGGAATTGGGAAGCACGGGCGCCCTGACCTTCGCCGACAAGCACGCCGACCTGCTGCGCGACGTGGAGTTCCTGTTCACCGAAGGGGGAAGCAACTCCGTCCGGAACGACACCCTGCGCTTCCGTGGTGTCGGAGTCTCGGAGAAGCGCACCTTCTGGCAACGTCTGACCGTGCGTGGCATACCATCGCACGGCTCGCGACCGACGAAGCACAATCCGGTTCCGCGTCTGGTCGCGGCACTCGATCGCCTGGCGCGCCACGAGACGCCCCTGCACGTGACACCGGGCGTCGACCGCTTCTTCCGCGACATCAGCCGCGACTATCCGGGCGAGCGTGGGCGCTGGCTCCAGAACGTGACGGAGGCGCTGAAGGATCCGCGAGCGCGCGAGTGGATCCTCTCCGACGTCTACTGGAACGCGATCCTGCGCAACACGATTTCCCTCACCGGGCTACAGGGGTCGAACAAGACGAACGTGATCCCGCCGGAGGCCTCGGCCGACGTCGACGTCCGACTGCTACCCGATCAGGACCCGGACTCGGTGCTGGCGACCCTCAAGGCGGTCGTCGCCGACACGGCGGTGACGTTCACTCCGTTGATCGTTCCAAAGCCACCGTTCGAGAGCCCCACGGCCACCGACTTTTTCCGCGCCGTGGAACGGGTCTCGCAAGAGCGTGACCCGAAAGCGTTCGTGACGAGCTCGATGCTGCCAGCGGCGACCGATCGTCCCATGTACCGGCGGCTAGGGATCCATGTTTACGGCCTGGACCCATTTCGGACGAACGATGTAGAATTCCAGCGCGGGGTCCACGGGAACGACGAGCGAATCTCCGTGGTGAACTTCCTGGCTGGTGTCCGGTTCCTATACGACGTCTTGCGATACGTGCAGTGAGCCCGATGCAGGGTGTTGCACTGACGCACGCTCTTTGTTTCATCCCTCGCACACCGGGCGAGGTTGAGGCCCTCCAGGGGGCCTCAAGAGGGGTTCCAGGACGGTGCATACAGGCACAAGAATGGCACTCCGGTCGGTGGCGGCCCAGCAGGCCGTCGCACGTCGTCATGGGTGAAGACCCAGGTATTCACTTGTTCCGGGGGAGGTTGGAGATGAAGTACGAGAAGCCGGCAGTGCAGCGCTTCGGATCGCTCCGCGAGCTCACGCTCGGTGGTGGCCCGCAGCTCGCTGGGGACGCGACGAACCAGTTCCATCGTTCGTAAGCCGTCCACGCAAAGCGAAGAGACCTCAGGGACGCACCTGAGGTCTTCTTCATTTGTGGGATGCGCTCGTGCGCCGGTGCGCAGATGCGCACCCCTCAAGTCGCTCTTGACGGGCGGCGCTGTGCGGCCCTATTCTGAGCGCGTGACGAATACCGCGCGCAGCTCCTACTTTTACGGCTTC
>DATFOL010000224.1:0-2761 GCA_035265545.1 Gemmatimonadaceae bacterium
CGACGACCCCGCGCCGGTGCGCGAATGGCTTCCCGTGCTCGCCCAGGCCCTGGGCGCGAAGCCACCGCGGCGCGTCCCCACCTGGCTCGGGGCGGCTGTTCGCAGGCGAGGCCGCGGTCGTGATGGACACCGAGGCTCGGGGCGCCTCGAACGCGAAGGCCAAGCGCGAGCTCGGCTGGACGCCGCGCCACCCCAGCTGGCGCGAAGGATTCCCCGCCGCCTACTCGACGATCAGTGTGGCGGACCGACCGAAGCCCCACCCGGCCGCGCGAGCAAGCCGCTCGGCCGGCTAGCTCGCTCGTCGCCATGCATCGCTCGGCGGCGGCGTCCCGTTCCGCCGTGTCTCCCGGCGCCGACAGGTGGTCCGGTCCGCGATAGGCAAACGGTCGATTGCGCAAACCGCGCCCCGTGCCGAAACTCCCAGCAACTGGGCGGATTCGAATCGAGGACGACGCGAGTTGACATGGACAGAGCGGATCTGATCGCCCTCGCGTCGCCGCCCTGCCACGAATGCGGGGCGCCAGTGCAGCGGGTCGAGACCCGGTGGCATCTCGACGAGGACTGCAGGTGGCGTCCCGGTCCGTGTTTCATGGTCTGCGCCGAGGAGCATCGCGTCTTGGTCGAGGCGCTGGAGTGACGATCGTGGGGCAGTATGTGTCGATGCCGACATGAGCTCGCTCCAATGGCTGCTGCTCGTCGCGGGCTGCCTCCTGGTCGTCTACGCCGCTTTCGTCGTGGCGCTCGTCGTCGTCGGCCGCCGGCAAGGCGCGAGCAGCGTGGCACGCTTCATCCCCGACTGCATCGTGCTCCTGAGGCGTCTGCTCGGCGATCCACGCGTGCCCCGGCGGCACAAGCTGCTGCTGGCGGCACTCGTCGGATACCTCGCCTTCCCGTTCGACCTGGTGCCGGACTTCATCCCCGTCGCGGGCCAGATCGACGATGCGGTGGTCGTCGCCCTGGCGCTTCGCGCCGTGCTCCGAGGCAGTGGCGCCGAGCTGCTGCGCGAGCATTGGCCGGGACCGGAGAGCTCGCTTGCGGTCGTGCTGCGCCTCGTCGGCGCGTCCGATCGCACACGCCCCGCGAACGGGCCGTGAGGACTCGGCGTGACGTCACCGCGACATCAGCTCGGCCGCCGGCGCGCGCGCGGCAACGTCGGGGTTCACCGTGTCCGCGCGCATTCCCTGGCCGCCGAGCGCGACGGCCGCCTTCGCGGTGACCACGTGATACAGGATCAGCAGCTGGACGAGCGCGAGCGACTCCGAGCGGTGAAGGTCCGTGCCGATCGTGAACTCACCCAGGCGCTGGGAGCGCAGGTGGCTCGCGAAGTGCATGGCCTGCCAGATCGCCTGCTCGATCTCCGCCGCGCGGCCGCGGTCGAGGTCGCCCGGGATGCGCACGCAGCGATTGCCGTTGTGCTGATCGAGCGTGATGCCGCTGTCGCCGCCGATGAACCGCGACAGATCCGGGTGCGCCAGACCGTCACGCAGCACCAGCCGGGCATCCAGGCGGTCCGGCGCCTCCCCTTCATCGCCCGGCATGAACGCCACGACGATGTCCGCGAACCGCTCCTGGGGACGGATGAAGGCCGCCGAGTCGTGCTCGCGCCGGTCCAGCTCCGCCAGCACCTCGTCGGTCGTATAGCCGCGCCGCGAGCAGTCGCGATCCACTTTCCACTTGCGCCGCAGCTCTTCGGGCGGCGCCAGATAGACGCGGACGTCGTAGGCCTCGCGCATCTCCGGGGTGTGGTAGCCCAGTAAGCCCTCCACGATCGCGAAGGCGTGCGGCTCGACGTACATCGGTGGTCCGAACGTGCCGTCGGTGTGCCGATACACGGGCTTCAGGATCGCCTTGCCCCGCCGCAGGTGAGCGATGTCCTGCCCCATGATGTCCATGTAGTTGCAGTCGGGATGCAGCGGCGTGATGTTGCGGTCCTTGCGCTGCTGACGGTCATACCGGTGGTAGTCGTCGAGGGCCACGTGCGTCACTTTCTCTTCGCCGAGGATCCGCACGAGTCCCCGCGTGATCGTCGTCTTGCCCGCCGCCGAGTCACCGACGACGCCCAGGATGATGGGGCGCGGCACGATCGCCTCCTCAGTTCGCTGCGTCGTGGTCGTGGGCGGTCGGCTCCGGCGCGGGTAGCGCGTCGGAGTCGTCCGGAAGCGCGCCGGCGAACACCCGGCTCTTGAGCAGATCGTCCGCCTCGATGCGCATCAGGTCATCGCGCGTCAGCGTGCCGCCCTCCTCGACCAGCCTGCTGGCCTGACGCAGGCGCGCGCGCTCTAGCGCGTTCCGGATGCTGCGCGCGTTGGCGAACCGCGGCATCGCCATACGCCGCTCGACGTACCGACGGAAGACCGGCTCGGCATCCGGGCTCAGCGCGTAGCGTTGCTGCTCGAGCATGAGCTCACCGATTGCCATTAGCTCGTCCCGTCGGTAGTCGGGGAAGTCGATGTGGTGAGCGATGCGCGACCCCATCCCCGGGTTCATCCGGAAGAACGCATCCATGCGGTCGGCGTAGCCGGCGAGCACGACGACGAGCTTGTCGCGATCGTTCTCCATCACCTGCAGGAGGATCTCGAACGCCTCCTGGCCGTAGTCGCGCTCGTTCTCGGGCCGGTATAGGTAGTACGCCTCGTCGATGAACAGAACGCCACCGAACGCGCGCTTGAGGACCTCCTTGGTCTTGGGCGCGGTGTGGCCGACGTACTGCCCGACGAGATCGTCGCGGGTGACCGCGACGACCCGCGGCTTCTCGATGTAG
>DATFOL010000225.1:0-4082 GCA_035265545.1 Gemmatimonadaceae bacterium
ACGCCGCGGCCGATGTATCCCGCCGACGGGCGCAAGATCCCGGACGTCTACACCCAGCCGATGCCGCTGCGCGACGAGCTGAACGCGAAGCTCGGCGTCTTTCCCCTGTTCAACTACTGGGGACCGCGTGCCGACATCACGACGTCGCGCTGGATTGCCGACTGCACGACGCACATCTACGACTCGCGGCAGCCGTCGCTCACACTCGTCTACCTGCCGCATCTGGATTACAACCTCCAGCGCCTCGGCCCTGGCGACCCGAAGCTCGCGAGCGATCTCCGTGCGATCGACGCGATCTGTGGGGAACTAATCGAGCATGTAGAGAAGGACGGCGCGCGCGTCGTCGTGCTCTCCGAATACGGGATCACGCGCGTGAGCGGGCCGGTGCACATCAACCGCGCGTTGCGTGAGTCCGGCCTGATCGAGACACGCGCCGAGCTCGGGCGCGACATGCTCGACGCGGGCGCGTCGGAGGCGTTCGCCGTGGCGGACCACCAGATCGCGCACGTGTACGTGAGGCGACGCGAGCGCGTCGCCGAAGTGAGGGCGCTGCTCGAGAGGCTGGACGGTGTGGAGACGGTGCTCGACGACGAGGGGAAGCGCTCGCACGGGCTGGATCATCCCCGCTCGGGGGAGCTCGTCGCGATCTCGCGCGCCGATCGCTGGTTCACCTACTACTACTGGCTCGACGACGACCGCGCGCCGGACTACGCGCGCACGGTGGACATCCATCACAAGCCGGGCTACGACCCGGTCGAGCTGTTCATGGATCCCGCCATCCGGTTCCCGATGCTCAAGGTCGGTGGCGTTCTCGCGAAGCGGAAGCTGCTCGGATCGCGCGCGCTGCTCGACGTCATCCCGCTCGACGCGACGCTGGTGAAGGGATCGCATGGCCGTCTCACCGACGATCCGTCGCAGGGCCCGGTCTTCATCTCGGGCGATCCGGCGCTTCTCCCCGAGGGCGAGGTGGCGGCGACGGACGTGAAGGACCTCCTTCTGCAGCAACTGTTCGGTGTGGAACGCCAGAGCGACGCCGGCGAGATGGCGCGTGCCCGCTGACGCGCCGTCGGTTCGGCCTCGCGTGGCGCCACGCCGGAAGTCGCGCGGTGCCGCGTCCGAGCGGTCATCGCCCCGCTCTGCTCTGCTGCCGTACCTCCGGCTGGTGCGCGCCCCCGCCGTCTTCTCCGCGCTGGGCGATCCGCTCGCCGGACTGCTCCTCGACGACGAGCGACCGCCGGCGGGACTCGCCGCGCGGCTGTCCGCCGCGTCGGCGATGATCTATCTCGCCGGCATGGCGCTCAACGATCTGGCCGATCGCGAGGAGGATGCGCGCGAGCGCCCCGAGCGACCGATCCCGTCGGGCGCCGTCTCGCCGCGCGCCGCGGCGGTGGTCGGCGGGTCGCTGCTGCTCGCTGGCGTCCTCGCGGCACGGCGTGGGGGCGCTCGGTGGACGGGACCTGCGCTCGCCGCGATGGTCGTCGCCTACGACTTCCAGCTCAAGCGCTCCGCCGTGATCGGGCCGATCGCGATGGCTGCCTGTCGTGCGCTCTCGCTGCTGATGGGTGTCGAAGCGTCGCGCGATCGCCTGACGCGACACGGCACGGAGGGCGCGCTCCTGCTCGGCGCGTACGTCGCGGGTTTGACGTTGATCGCGCGCAGTGAGACTGGCGCCGCGCACTCGACGGAGCTGCGCGCCGGAGCCGGCCTCGCCGCGGGCGCGCTGCTCGCGACGGGAATTCGCGGCGGGCCGGCGTCGATGGCCTGGTCGGTGGCGGCCGGTGCCCTCGCCGGCCCCGCGGTGCGCCGCGCGCTCCGCGAGCCCGGACCCCGGACCGTCGGTCCCGCCGTTGGTGCACTGATCCGCGCCATCCCCGCCCTCGATGGCGGTCTCGCCGGCGCACGTGGGCCCGCGCCCACGGCCGTGCTGCTCTCGCTACTCGCGCTCACACGTTGGGGCCGCAACCTGATCCCAATCACGTAGTACTCGAGATACGGGAGTTCACGTCACTCCCCACTGCCAACTCCCCACCCCGAACTCAGTTGAAACTCTGGATCGTCGGTGCCCGAGGATCGATCGCCACCACGCTCGCCGTCGGCGTGCTCGCCGCGCAGCAGGGCCTGATTCCGCTCGAGGCGCTGCTCACCGCGACGGAGCCGTTCGCCGGCCTCGGCCTCGCCTCCCTGGACGGCCTCGTGATCGGCGGCTGCGATCTCGCGCCGGGCACGCTCGCGGAGTCGGCGCACGCGGCGCTTGTCGGCGTCGGCAGCTTCCCCGTGGCGATGATCGACTCGCTTCGGCCGGATCTCGAGCGGATCACGATCACACGCGGTGTCCTGCGAGGCGGAGGAGCAGCGATCGATGCGCTCGCGGGCGATCAGCGCGCCGCCACCGCCTCCGGCACGGCGCGCGAGGCGATCGACCGCATCGTCGCCGACATCCGCGCCTTCGCCCAGGGTGAGCCGACCGTCGTCGTGAATCTCGCCTCCACCGAGCCCGCTCCCGCCCAGGCGTTGTTCGAGTGGGACGCCGCCGCGCTCCGACGAGCCGTGGACGACGACGATCCGCGCATCCCGTCATCGTGCCTCTATGTGCTCGCCGCGATCGAGGCGGGTTGCCCGCACGCCAACTTCACGCCGTCGGCGGGGGCGTCGCTCCCCGCCGTGGCCGAGCTGGCAGTCGCCGCACGGGTCCCACTCGCGGGGCGCGACGGGAAGACGGGAGAGACGCTGCTCAAGACCGCGCTCGCACCGATGTTCCCGATTCGCGCGCTCACCGTCGAGGGTTGGTACGGCACGAACATTCTCGGCAACACCGACGGCCTCGTGCTCGCCGACCCGGACAACAAGGCGAGCAAGATCACGTCGAAGAAGGGCGTGCTCGAGGGCATTCTCGGCTACTCTCCCGAGGGCGACGTCCGCATCGACTACTTCAAGCCGCTCGGCGATCACAAGGTCGCGTGGAACTTCATCCAGTTCCGCGGCTGGAGTGGTCATCGCATGCGTCTGCAGTTCACCTGGGAGGGCACGGACTCGGTGCTCGCCGCGCCGCTCGTGCTCGACATCGCGCGACTCATCCTCCTCGCGCAGCAGCGCGGCGAGTCGGGCCCCATCGGGCCGCTCGGGCTCTTCTTCAAGACGCCCGAGGGCTCGAGCGAGATGAGCCTCTACAAGCAGTACGACGCCCTGCTGCGCTGGACGACGAGCGAGCCAGCACCGCGCTGATGTCCCAGCCGCGTTTCCGCATCGGCTACAACACCAACGGCTTCGCGCATCATCGCCTGGACGATGCGCTGCACGTCATCGCAGAGCTGGGCTATCGCGCCGTCGCGCTCACGCCGGACGCCAACCATCTCCCGCCCGACCACACGACCGACGCCGAGCTGCGCATGACTCGAGCGCTGCTGGACCGTCTGGGGCTCGCTGTCGTGGTGGAGACCGGAGCGCGCTACGTGCTCGACCCGCGACGCAAGCACCGCCCGACGCTCGTGGACGCCGACGCGGCGCAGCGCGCGCGGCGCCTCGATTTCCTCGAGCGCTGCGCGCATATCGTCGTGGAGCTCGGTGGCGACGTGATCTCGCTCTGGTCAGGTGTCCCGGCGCCCGACGTCACACTCGCCGACGCGTGGCGCTTCCTCGCCGACGGCGTCGTCGTCCTCCGTCAGCGCGTCGCGCCGCTGGGCGTCCGCATCGCCTTCGAGCCCGAGCCGGGGATGCTCGTGAGCTCGCTCGCCGACTGGGAGCGCCTGCGCGACGCGACCTCGCTGGCCGACCTCGGTCTCGCGCTCGACGTCGGCCACTTGCCCTGCACCGAGCGCATCTCCGCGGGAGACGCGATCCGGCGCTACGGAGCCGCCCTGCGCACGGTCCACCTCGACGACACGCGCAACGGCGTGCACGAGCATCTCCAGATCGGCGAGGGATCGCTCGACTGGCCCGACATCATGCGTGCGCTCGACGAGGTCGGCTTCGATGGCATCGCTTCGGTCGAGCTGTCGCGGCACTCGCACGCGGCGCCCGAGGCGGCGCGAGTAGCGCTGGCGGCGCTGGGAGCGGCGCTGGGCGCGGCGCGGTGACTCAGTGAC
>DATFOL010000226.1:0-3104 GCA_035265545.1 Gemmatimonadaceae bacterium
TCGAACGCCGCCATCGTCACGCCGAATGCGGGGAGGATCACGACGTCCTCCGGTCTCACCCCCGAGAAGTCGAACAGGCCCTCCGCATCGGGCTCGAGGATCTCGATTCCCATCCCGCGCAGCTTCGCGTTGACGTGCGGGTTGTGGATGATCTCGCCGACGAGCAGCAGGCGGCGCTCGGGAAACTTGCGCCTCGTCTGATAGGCGTACTCCACCGCGCGCTCGACGCCGTAGCAGAAGCCGAATTCGCGCGCGAGCCGGATCGTGACGTCCTCGACCGTGAGCGTGTAGTCGTGGTCGCGCAGCGTGTCGACGATCCAGCCGTTGTAGTCGGCCGACAGCTCGCCCTGGACGTCGGCCTTGAGGCCGAAGCCCTTGCGGTAATAGGTGATGTGCTCGTCCGTGGCCGCCATGTCCTGCAATCTAGCGTAGGGCGTGGGGCGGGAGAACGAACTCATGACTGCGACGGCGATCCGCGGGTGGGTGGGTGGCTCCCAGTGGAGTCGGCTAAACGCCGCATCCCCGAGCGCGGTTTCCAACTGCGGTGTTACCCGAGGCCGGGCCCGCTCGCCCACATGGGAGGAGCCTGACCGCGCCCGCCTCCGCCGATGAGCACTCCCACCCGCGCACCCGCGACCCTCTCATGTCCCACCCGTCGGATGCCGAGTTCATCGCGCTGCAGACCGCGCTGGCCGGCGAATACTCCCTCGATCGCGAGCTCGGCCGCGGTGGCATGGGAATCGTCTACCTCGCGCGAGAGGTGCGACTCGCACGCCCGGTGGCCATCAAGGTCCTCCCGCCCGCGCTGGCGGAGCAACCCGGATTGCGAGCGGCATTCCTCCGTGAGGCGCAGACCGCCGCCGCGCTGACGCACCCGAACATCGTGCCGGTCTACGCGGTCGGCGAGCGCGGCGGCTTCGTCTACATGGTGATGGCGTTCGTCGAGGGGACGACGCTCGGCGAGCGAATCCGCTCGCGCGGGCCGCTGCTGCCGGGTCAGGCCGCACGCGTGCTGCGCGAGGTCGCCTGGGCACTCGCCTACGCACACGGCGCGCGGATCGTCCACCGCGACGTGACGGCCGAGAACATCCTGCTGGAGCGCGGCAGCGAGCGCGCGCTCGTCACCGACTTCGGCATCGCGAGCGCCACGCAGGCGAGCGCGCTCACCGAGGATGGCCGTGTGATGGGCAACGCGCACTACGTGAGCCCCGAGCAGGCCTCCGGCGAGCCGCTCGACGCGCGCACCGATCTCTACTCGCTCGGTATCGTCGGCTACTACGCGCTCACCGGCCGCTTGCCGTTCGACGGCGAGACGAGTGGCGAGGTGGTGCACCAGCATCTCACGGCGACGGCGCCGGCGATCACGAGCATCTCGCCCTCGGTCCCGCCGCGACTCGCCGCCGCGGTAGAGCGGTGCCTCCACAAGGAGCCGATTCGGCGCTACCGGAATGCCGAGAGCTTCGCCGAAGCCATCGACCTCGCATTCGAGCACGCGAAGGAGATCCCGGCGCCACTGCGGGTCTGGCTCAGCCAGGGACAAAAGGAACTGCCCGCGCGCTTGGCCTTCGTGGGGATCGGCGCCATGACGGGGTTGATTCTCGCATCCTCGGTCATGAACGGGCCCATACTGTCGCTCCCATTCGTGGGCTGGTTCCTGGCACCTTTCGCTCCGCTGGTCGGACTCAGCTTTGTCCCGAGCTATTTCCGGCTCCGGCGCGTGCTCGCGGAGGGATACTGTGTCGAAGACCTGCACTCCGCGATGCGAGAACACCAACTCGCTCTCACGGAGGAGATCGAGTATGAGCGCCGTCAGAGCTCACCGGTGTTCAACCGCGTGATGCGGATCCTGCTGGGATCGTCGCTCGGTGGTGTCGCGATCGGAGCCTATGTCCGATATCGCTTCATGGAAGTGCTGACGATGTATCGATTCGGGAGTGGTCTTTTCTGGCAGGTGGATTTCTCGCGCGAAAGCGAGCTGCTCATCTACGGCGTCCTGTTCGCATCGCTCGCCGGGCTCACGATCTCCGGCGTCGCGCTCGGAGGCGAGTATGTCCGCCTCCATCTGGCGCACCGCATCGCGTCTCGCGCGATCGGCTTCTGGAAGGGCAAATGGGGAAAGCTCGCCGCCAAGCTCGCCTCGCTCGGCCTTGAGAAGGCCGAACGCCCCGTGCTCGGCATGCCTCTCCTCACCGAGGTCGCACTCGGCCGCGCCACCGACCATCTGTTCGAGGCGCTGCCGAAGGCGTCGCGTCGCGAGCTCGCTTCGCTCCCCGACACCGTGCGCCGCCTCGAGGGCGACGCTGGCCGACTGCGCGACAGCATCGTCAAGCTCGACGACCAGCTCGCGATGTTCGAGCGCGGCGGCGAATCGCTGGCCGACGAGGAACGCTCGCGCGTCGCCGAGGAGCTGCGCGCCACGCGCCAGCTCGCCGCCGAGCGGCTCGCGACCACCGTCGCGGCGCTCGAGAGCATTCGCCTCGATCTGTTGCGGCTTCAGATGGGCAGCACCGGCATCGACTCGGTCACCGCCTCGCTCGACGCCGCACGCCGCATCGGGGACCAGATCGCCGAATCGCTTGCCGCGCAGGCCGAGGTGGAACGCCTCCTGCTCGGCGACGGCGTCGACCGTGTCGGCCACGAGGACGACGCGGACACGCCGCTCGGTGGGGTGATCGCCGCCCGGACTTGACGACCGCGACGGAAACTGGATGGTGCGCGGAACGTACGCTCCTGTGCATACTTTCCACGACCTTCAGCCATCTCCGTCATGAATCCAGCGGTCGAAATCTTCGCCCAGGTCGCCGCCATCGCCGCCGGGCTGCTCGCGATGGTCTGCGGCATCTCCGTCGTCACCTATCGCTCGGTCAAACGGGTGGACAGCCGGGTGCAGGCGCCGTCGGCCGAGCTGAAGCGCCAGATCGAAGCGCTCCAGCAGTCGGTCGATGCGATCGCCGTGGAGGTCGAGCGGATCGCCGAGGCGCAGCGGTTCATGGCTCGACTTGAAGCCGATCGCGATGCGCGCCAGGCCCTTCCCCTGAACAGCTGACGCGTGGCCGAACGACCACCCCTCCTGCGCCCCAAGCCGCTGCAGAAGGGGGATACCA
>DATFOL010000227.1:0-9639 GCA_035265545.1 Gemmatimonadaceae bacterium
GAGAGGCGGGCGAGGTACGCGGTGGTCATGACGATGGTCTCCGGTCGATGCGGGAGCACCGCGGTGTGGCTCGCGATGCAGGGAGTGCGTGCTGGATGTGCTGCACACTCTGCACGCGGGACTCATCGTTCAATTGCACCAAGGTGTCGGCGCACGGCCAACAGGTGTGCTCGGCGGGGACGCAGCCTCACGACGACGTCCCCTGTCACACATCAACGAGCAACCCGTTCAAGCTGTCGCCGCTCGCCCGTTCGTCGACTCGCCGGCCGAGATGAGATTGGTGTGGGGCTTCCCCGGTCCGCCATGATCCAGCACGCGATCGACACCGGCGGCCGTGATGGCGAACCCGCCGGACTCGTTGCGCTTGATGAGTCCCTGCTCTCGCAGGTACCAGATATGGAACGCCATGAGCGACTCCGGGCAGCCGAGAGTGCGCTCGAGCTCCACGGCTCCGATCGCGGGGTTCGCGCAGTCGTTACGCCGGGCTACGTACAGCAGTGCCAGGACGGCGTTTCGTATGCGCGCGTCGGCGGCGATCTCGCTGCGGGTCGTCTCCTGGTCGAAGATTCGCCACTGCGCCACCTTCACTTGCTCGTACACGAGGTCGTACCGGGCGCGCTGCTCCGGATCGGTGAGCACATGGTATGCCTCGACGATCCGCGTGAATGTGTCGGTGTTACCGCTGTCCCGATTGTCCGGGTGGTAACGCTTTGCCAGGTGGCGAAACACGCGCTCGATGGTTTCTCGGTCAGCGCGTGGCGATACCTGGAGGGTCTCGTAGTAGTCGGGAAGCTGCGTCGTCATGTGTCAACATCGTCGGTGACACGGGACCGAGAGTCGGAGCCGTACTTCAAATCTACGTTGCAACGCATCGCAATCGCGCCTGGCTTGTGGAGCAAATGCACCCTGCTCGGCGAGACAGCCGAGAGGCGGCAGCCGACTTGCTATCCACTGCGCGGAGAAGATGCCGCTCGAATTGGCGGGCGCGGCATTACGAATACCGATTGACCAGGCGATCGGCCAGCCGACGAGTGTCGTGGATCCGCAGCCCTCAGGTCCGCCGGAACGCCTCCCGCAACTCCCTCAACGCGTCGGCCGAGATCGAGGCTTCGGGAAGATGACCGAGGGCCGCGATCGTCTGACGCATCTGCTCCAGATAGACCGTGCAGAAGGGACAGCCGGCAAGATGCGCGTCGAACCGCCGCCTGTCCTCGGTCGCGAGCACATCCTCGAGATAGGCAGTCACGAGCTCGACGACTTGCTTGCAGCTCAACTCGTCCATCGATGCTGGCACGATTGCCTCACTCACGGTCGAAGTGGAGCTCGAGCGCGGCACGCACCCGGCTGCGGGCGCGGTGGAGCAGCACCCTCTGATTGGTCTCGCTGATCTCCAGAACGTTACATACCTCTTCCGAAGACCATCCCTGCACGTCGCGCAGCGTGATGACCTGCCGCTGGCCCGGTGGCAAGGCTTCGATCGCCGATTGGATCAGCCCCATCGTCTCGTGGCTGGCGACACTCTCCTCGGGTGACCCGCCCCACGCGTGCGGCGGCACCATCCAGTGATCCACCCACTGGGGATACTGCGGGTGGTTGGCCGGAACGAAGCGGTCCGGCGACACGGCCGGCGGCCCCATTTCCTCCGCCTCTCTCGTCAGCTCGGAGAATGGGATCGTCCGTCCCTCACGCTCGGCGCGCGTCTGCGCCCGATTCACCAGGATCCGGAACAACCACGTCTTGAAGGTCGAACGGCACTCGAAGCGATCGATGCCGCTGATCACGCCGAGCCACGCCTCCTGCACGATCTCCTCCGCAACCGCGCGGCTCGGGCAGTAAACCATCGCGAGCCGGAGGAGCGCTGGATGATACGTCGTCACCACGTCCGTGAACGCCGATTCATCGCGGCGTTTCAGCGCCGCGACGAGCTCGGCTTCGGAGCCTCCGGAATCGGCCATCAGGGAAAGTGTAACGCCTGGGTGAGCTCATGGACTAGAACAGTGTCACGATGCACCAGCGTCACAACTTTGATCGAGAGGTCGCGCAGCGATGACGACGACGACGCACGAGCCGGCGCGGCGAGCGGGGAAGCGCGAGTGGATCGGACTCGCGATCATCGCGCTGCCCTGCCTCCTGTACTCCATGGACCTCACGGTCCTGAACCTCGCCGTGCCGCGACTGAGCGCCGATCTGCGGCCGACGAGCGCGCAGCTCCTGTGGATCGTGGACATCTATGGATTCGTGCTCGCCGGCCTCCTCATTCCCATGGGAACGCTCGGCGATCGCATCGGTCGTCGCAGGCTGCTCCTCGCCGGCGCCGCCGCGTTCGGCATCGCCTCGGTGTTCGCCGCCTTCGCACGGAGCGCACCGATGCTCATCGCCGCGCGCGCGGTGCTCGGCGTCGCCGGCGCCACTCTCGCGCCATCCACGCTCTCGCTCATCCGCAACATGTTCCCCGACGATCGCGAGCGCTCCACGGCGATCGGCGTGTGGATCACCAGCTACTCCGTCGGCGGCGCGCTCGGGCCGCTTCTGGGCGGCGTGTTGCTCGAACGCTTCTGGTGGGGCTCGATGTTTCTCATCGGCGTACCCGTCATGCTCCTGCTCCTCGTGACGGGGCCGATTCTGCTTCCCGAATATCGCGATCCGGATGCGCGCGCGATCGACGTCACGAGCGCCCTGCTCTCCCTGGGTGCCGTCCTGGCGTTCGTGCACGGGATGAAGCGCATCGCGACTGCGGGCAGCGGCGTCTGGCCGATCGCATCGATCCTCCTGGGGCTCGCGCTCGGCGCGGTGTTCGTGCGGCGTCAGGGCCGGCTGCGCGATCCGCTGATCGATCCCGCGCTGTTCGTCAACAGGCGCTTCACCGGTGCGTTGATCGCGTACACCCTCGCGACGTTTGCCGTGTTCGGCATCTTCCTCTTCACCAGCCAGTACCTTCAGCTCGTGAAGGGGCTGTCGCCGTTGCGCGCCGGGGTCGCGAGTCTTCCCGGGTTCGTGGGCTTCATCGCTGGCTCGTTCATCGCGCCGGTGCTCGCGCGACGTGTCCAGCCGATCCCGTTGATGATCGGCGGCTTCGTCGTCTCTGGCGTCGGATTCGCCATGATCGCCCTTGCCGATCCGTCGTCTTCTCTCGGCGCGGTGATCGCGGCGACGGCGATCTACTCACTCGGTCTGTCGCCGGTGTTCGTGCTCGCGACGGACATGATCGTCGGCAGTGCGGTGCCCGAGAAGGCTGGAGCCGCGTCGGCGCTGTCGGAGACCGGATCGGAGCTCGGCGGCGCACTCGGGATCGGCGTGCTCGGGAGCATCGGCACCGCGGTGTATCGTCATGCGATGACGCTCCACATGCCCGCCGGCATGTCGACCGAGGCCGCGAGCGCTGCGCGGAGCACGATCGGCGGCGCGATGGCGGAGACCGAGGGAGTCTCACGGGCTGCCGCGGACTCGCTTCATCATCTCGCGAGCGTGGCGTTCACCTCGTCGATGAACGTGGTCGGCTGGCTTTGCGTCGCCGTCGTGATTCTGAGCGCCGTTGGTCTGGCGCTCTCGGCGACAGTTCGCCGCGAGGAGTCATGACCGGCCAGCGGTCGAGAGCTCACGGCGTCGCGGTCGCCTTCACGAACCGGAAGGAGCGGAGCGCCGTCCTCGTGCCCTGCTCCAGCATCTGCCGCGCGGCGACGACCGCATACTGCATCGCGGCGCGCGCCGCCTCGCTCGATGGCGCCGCTCCGTCGGAGCCGTCGGCGCTCGCACCGGCGGACACCGCGGTCGACAATGCGGCCCGAAGCGCACGGTCGATCTCCGCGGCGAGCAGAGGCTCCTCTCGCTCGATGTCGTTCTCGGACCATCCTAAACGATGGCGCTGCGCGCCGTGGAGCTCGGCCATCACGCGCTGCATCTGCGCACCGTCGCCGAGCAGCTCGGGCGCCTCGCCGCGCGTCTCTCCGATCACCATGAGCTGCGAAGCGATGAGTCCGACGAATGGCGTCACGTGATCGCGCAGCTGCGCCGCCGACAGGGCGCGCGCACCGGGGAAGCGACCATCCGCGCGAAGCGCGGCGACGTAGCGCTGCGCGATCGTCTCCGCCTCGGCGGCGATCCGCACCGCGAGCGCGTGCACCACGTCGTACGCGGAGACGTCCAGCCGTTCCACTTCTGTCCCCGCGATCACCGGCATCCCGGGCGACGGGGTCCGCCTGTTGTGTCGCGCGATCTGGGCCTGCGCGATCGCCGGCTCGCCCTGACCCGCCTGCGTTCCGGCGCTCCCCTCGCCGTGCGCACGTCGGTCCACCGCGCTGGGCAGCCAGAGGGTGAACACCGCGCCGGCGCCGGGCTGGCTCCGCGCGACCACGTCCCCATTCATCAGCCGCGCGAGGCGGCGGCTGATCGCGAGACCGAGGCCCGTCCCGCCGTGCTCGCGCGTGAGCGCCGCGTCGCCCTGCACGAACGGCTCGAACAGCCGGCCGAGCAGCTCCGGCTCGATGCCCGGCCCCGTGTCCGCGATCTGCACGAACGCCCACCCGCCGGCCGGATCCGGACTGCCGGCGCCGTGAGGCGCGGCGAGTGAGCCCCTCCACACGCCGGGCTCCGGCTCCTTCGCCGCGCCGCAGGTGACCGTCACCTCGCCGCCCGACGGCGTGAACTTCACCGCGTTCGCCAGCAGGTTCACCAGCACCTGCCGCACCCGGTGCTCGTCGCCCAGGTACGGCACGCCGGGCTCTCCCGCGCCGAGGTCCATGAGACGCACGCCTTTGGTGGTGGCCTGCGGCTGCACCACCGCGACCGCGGCGGCGACGACCGCGCCGGTGAGCAGCCGGTCGCGTCGGACCACGAGACGGTCGGCATCCACCTTGGCGACGTCGAGCACGTCGTCGATGAGGCCGAGCAGGTGGCGCGCGCTCGCCTGGAGACGTTCCAGGTGCGCCTGCTGCGCCGGCGTGTTCGGCCCGAGCACTCCCAGCTCGAGGAGCTGCGCGTAGCCGAGCACCGCGTTGAGCGGCGTGCGGAACTCGTGGCTCATGGTCGCGAGGAACTCGGTCTTCGTGCGAGCGGCCGCCTCGGCGCCCTCGCGCGCCTGACGCTCGCCCGCGTAGAGTCGGGCGTTGTCCATCGCCAGCGCTGCCCAGCCAGCGATCCCCACCACGAGGCGCTCCTCACGCTCCGTGAACACGGCCGGTTCCTCGTGCCCGAAGAACAGTCCCCCGAGGACCTCACCCGTCCGCGAGCGCACCGGCACGGCGAGGTAGCTCCGCAGCAGCAGATTTTTGGTCGGCATGCCGAAGTGAGGCGCGAGCTGCCCGTACCGAGCGTCCTGGGTGATGTCGTCGCTCCGGACCACTCCTTCGCCAGGGAACATCGGACCGAACACCGGCGTCGACCTCGGTTGCGGCAACCCGGCGAAGCGCTCCCGCGACACACCGGCGAGCGTGTGGAGCGTGTACGCCTCGCCTCCGCTCGCCGGATCCACGACTTTGTAGAAGAACGCGCCGAACTGCGCGCCCGTGAGCGCGGTCGCCTCGTCGGTGACGAGCTGCACCACCCGCTCGAGGTCCAGCTCGGACGCGAGCGAGCCGCCGATGCGCTGGATGGTGGCGATGAGCGCCGTCTCGTCTCGCAGCGCCGCTTCTTGCAGGGCGTGCACCTCGTCGGCGTAGCGCCGCCGCTCGTGCAAAACGTCCTCGTCGCGCCGGCGGTGCAGATCGAGAAACGCGCGCACCTTCGCCCGCAGGGCCTCCGGATCGAGAGGCTTGGTGAGGTAGTCGACCGCTCCGAACTGGTAGCCGAGCGTCGCGCGCCGACGGTCAGCTTCGAGCGCGGTGATGAAGATGATCGGAAGGTGCTCGGAGGCTCGGCGCGCGCGGATCAGGCGGGCGGTCTCGAGTCCATCGGTGCCGGGCATCACGACGTCGAGCAGGACCAGGGCGATCGCTCCGTCCTCGTGGAGAAGGTGACGGAGCGCTTCCTCGGCCGTGACGGCTCGCAGCAGGCGGACGCCCGTCTCCTCCACCAGCGGCGCGAGCGACTCCTCGAGGGCGAGGAGGTTCTCGGGGCGGTCGTCGACGAGCAAAACGGCCGCTCCAGCGGGTGAGGCCGCGTGGAGGGTAGGCATCGAACCGTGCAGTACCGCAGTGGTTGGGCCGCTGGGCGCCGGAAGGGGCGCCCGGCGGCATGCGTGCGGCATGCGTGCGGCTTGTGTCACGATCTACGCGGTAGAGCTCGTCTGGCGGCGGCGCCACGTTACTCGCGCCGAGCCGTCCCCACGATCATCCCCTGCTCGTAGGACATGCCGCCGCCCGTGACCCATGGCTGCCACCCCTCCACGACGTCACGCTCGAGTGACTCGAGCAGCGCGTGATCGGCTTCGGCGAGCTGCGCCGCGAGCGGCGTGCACTGTACGTACTGCCAGAGAAAGTCTCGCGGCGCCGGCAGCTGCATTGTCCGGGTGTAATGCCGGATGGTGACCTCCCCGAATCCCGCGCCGCGAAACAGCCGCTCGACTTCGGCCGGATCGTTGAGCGAGAACACGGCGCGCACGAACTCCGCCGCTCTCGGGATGTGGCGCACGAACGCCTGGTCCAGCACCCCGAAGAACTCGGTCGGCGTCGGCACGCTGACCAGCGCGCGTCCGCCCTTCGCGGCGACCCGATGAATCTCGCGCAGCGCGGCCGGTCTGTCCTCGATGAACTGCAGCCCGAGCTGGCAGAGGACGACGTCGAACGCGCCGTCCGGCAGCGGCATCGACTCCGCCGTGGACTCGTACCACCGAATCGGCGGCGCGGTCGGTGCCGGCACCGTGCGCGCGACGCCAAGCATCGCCGCGTTCAGATCGAGTGCGGCGACGGACCCGCTGGCTCCAACGCGCTCCGCCGCGAGCCGTGACACGACCCCTGTGCCACACGCGACGTCGAGCACGCGCTCGCCGGGACGGAGCGCCGCCTCGACGATCAGGTCGTGCGCCAGCGGTCCGCCGATCGCCGGCACGAAGTACCGCTCGTAGCTCTGAGGCGCTGAGCCGCCGTACGCCTCGTAAAATGGCTTCCGCGCGCCGGTCGTCGTCATGGCTGTTCTCCTGGTTGAAGGTCCAGGAGCCACGCTACGACCGCGCGCCGGCATCGTGCATCGGCGAGAGCACCCAGGGCTCGCGTCCCTCGCCGTGGGTAGTTCCACCCACGCCCTCAGACGAGGCCGTGCTCGTACGCGTAGCCCGTCGCCGCCGTCCGCGACGGCAGAGCGAGCTTCATCAGGATGTTGCTCACGTGGCGGTCCACCGTGCGCTCGCTGATCTCGAGCTGCTGGGCGATGGCGCGGTTCGAGTCTCCCCGCGCGACGAGGCCGATCACCTCCACTTCGCGTGGCGTCAGTCCGCGAATGCTGCGTCGCGCGAGCGCGTCGACGCGTGCCAGATCGGGCCGCGCATCCAGCCGCTCGAAGACGCGCCGTGCGGACTCGAGCTCCAGCGCCGCCGCGTCCTCGTCGCCGAGCGCGCGACAGGCGAGCCCGAGCTGCACGCGTACGCGCGCCGCGTGATACGGCGCGTCGAGCTCCTGCCACATCATCCACGCCTCGCGCAGCAGCGGGAACGAGCCGCGCGCGTCACCATCGGCGAGCAGGACTTCGCCCAACGACTGCGCGGCGAGCGCGTGCAGGAACGTCGCGCCCAGGCGCGCCGCCACCGTCACCAGCTCCTCGGCCGCGGTACGTGCACGCGACAGGTCGTGGACGGCGAGCGCGATTTCCACGCATGCCGCGAGCGTCGCGGCACGCGCCCGCGTGCTCTGACGCTGCTCGAGGAGACGGCGGATCGAAGTGTCGGCCGCGCGTGGCCTTCCCTGCGCCAGCCGGACCAGCGCGAGGCCCGGCTCTGGCGAGACACCGTACACGCTCGCCTGCCGGTAGCTCTCCTCGGCATCGGCGAGATCGCCGCGCAGCCGCTGCGCCTCGGCCAGCTCGTAGAACGCTGCCCCGATGGGGTACGTGAACGGTGCCGGCGCGCGATCCAGCGCTGAGAGCCGACCGGCCGTGCGCGTCATCCACACGCACGCACGCTCTGCCTCCGCCATCGCTTCCGCCCATGCACCCGAGAGCCGGATCACCTCGACGCGGTGCACGAGACACTGTCCACGGAACGGGACGAGCTCGGGCTCGGACGCGCACCACCGTGCGAGCGCCGCCGTCCACTCGCGCGCGCGCCGTACGTCGAACAGTTGGCGGCAGGAGGAGATCACCGCGCAGTACACCACGCCGACGGCAATCGGCGACGCCTCGCCGACCGTCACGGCGACCATCGCCTCGTCGAACAGCGCGCCGGCCTCGGTGGCGTTCCCCGCCTCGGCGCGAATCTGCGCGTCGATCAGCATCGAGAACACGCGGAGCTCGGGATCGTCGAAGCGATCGGCGATCGCGACGGCCTTGCCCGCGCTCTCGATGGCGGTCGCGACCTGGCCCTGCTGGAGCGCGAGTCGCGCGTCCAGCACGAGCAGCAACCCGCACTCGGGGCAGTCGTCGTTCGCATCGTCGAGAAGATGCCGCGCACGGGACAGCCAGCCGCCCGCGCGCGCGAGCTCTCCCTTCAGGAGCAGATCGAGTACGATCCAGAACGCGAAGCGCGCCGCACGAACGGAGTCGCGGGCCTGCACACATTCCCGGTGCGCGCGCACCCAGAGCTCGGGATAGACCTCCTCGCGGCCGGTGAGGAACGCTGCGGCGGCGAGGCGCTCGAGATCGTTGACGCCGACGGGCGCGACTAGGTCAGCCGCCGAGAGGTGTGCGTACGCCTGGCCCCACCGCCGCAGCGCGTACGCGCCGCGCCCCTTGCATACCGCATCGGAAACGTTCATCCGCGTCTCCTTGGATCCAATCAGGCCAGTGGCCGGCACGCGATCCGATGCGTGGAGACTGGCGTCGAAGGCGCCGGCGGGCAAGCTCGAGCCGCGCCGACGACCTCGCTAGGGCGTCCCTCGTCCCCCCGCGCGCCGCCTCGCCACCATCGCGGCGAGATTCTGGATCACCATCACGCGCGTGGACGGATTCGATCGGACGAACACGAAGCGCTTGCCGTCCGGCGACACGTCGAAGTTCCCATGCGGGTTCGCCGTCACGATCCCCGCCGCCGGAAAGAGCGCCTTGCGCGACGTGACGGCGAGTGACGGCGCGGTCGCGATCGTCGCCACCATGATCGTCGGCTCCGCGCGCGCTTCGGCGTTCGTCCCGCTTCGATAGAACAGCTCTCGCCCGTCGGGGCTCCACACCGGTTCCGTGCCGCCACCCAGCGACACCTGGATCTGCTCACCCTCTCCCTCGAGTCGACGCAGGTAGATCTCCTCGCGGCCGGACTGATTGGAGGTGAAGGCGAGCCACCGGTCGTCGTCCGACAGCGCCGGGTACTGCTCGATGAACCGCGTGGCGACGATCGGCTCGACGGGTCCGCGACCCCCGTTGCGATTGATCGCGATGTCGAGGTTCGACTCCGGGCGCAGCGACTGCCCGACCGTCACGAACGCGCTCTCGTCGCGAAGCCACAGCCCCGAGTACGCCAGCGTCGGTGAAGTGAGCAGCGAGTCGGCGGACTGCGTGCTCCCCGGCCGGATGCGATGCACGCCGAACACGCCGCCACGGAACGAGGTGTACGCGAGCGACCTC
>DATFOL010000228.1:0-4127 GCA_035265545.1 Gemmatimonadaceae bacterium
CAGACGAGCCAGGTCCTGCTCCAGGCGTCCCCGCTCGGCGAGGATCTGCCGCTCGAACCGAGCGCGCTGCGAGTCGTTCATGGTGCCGGCTCCTTTCCGAGGTCTGTGTACGTCGCCTGCCGACGGATCGCGGCAGCGCGAATTCCGCGCTCTGGCCGGTCCGAGCTGATAGTGTAGAATCCGCTGCCGCGGCACACTCAGGCGATGCCTGACAGTCGGCTCTCCGCCGCTCGCGTTGCTACGACCCTTTGGAACGCACGAATGGAGACGTTCAGCCAGTATCGCGACCGGGTGCTCGGCTACCTCGGCACGCGAGATCCCATTCGTGTACAGCGCGCGACTCCGCCGGCGCTGGAGCGTAGACTGCGCGGAAAGTCGGCGCGGCAGCTCGCGAGGCGTCCTGCGCCGGACAAGTGGTCAGTCACGGAGATCGTCGCGCACATGGCCGACGCCGAGCTGGTGATGGGCTGGCGCCTGCGCAGCATGCTGGCCACGCCGGGCGTTGCGCTGGCCTGGTGGGACCAGGACCGCTGGGCAGAGCGGCTCGGTTATGCGACGGGCTCGCCCCGCGAGTACGCGCCGCACTTCCGCGGCGGCACCGACGCTACGACAGGTCGAGGCTGATCTGCCCGTTGGCATAGCCGATCACCAGCAGGTCGTCGCACCCGGGCGACGTGCCGTGAAGTGCGAGCACAGTCGGGTGGGCGACCACGTGCGAGAGATGCCGCTGCGGATCGTCGGGATCGGCGAGCATGATCGCGATCGCTCCCAGCTCGCCATCGCAATCCACGCCCGACAGCGTCCAGTCCTGCACGACCGATCGCGATGGCCCGCCATGTTCATCGACAATCAGCGAGGCTCGGCGATCACTGTTCCGCATCGCGAAGTCTCGCAGGAGCGCGGGCCACTCGCTGGTGGTGAGTGAGATCGACGTCGACGATGCGCCGGAAAGGGTCGCCCGTTCCTGGACCGGGACGAGAAGCGTCGAACAGGATACGGCGCGGTAGAGCTTCGTTGCCAGGTCTGCTCCTGGCAGGTGAACGCCGTGTTTCCGTTGCGCCGCTCCCACGATCAGAAGATCGGCCCTCACGGTCCTCACGAACGAGGCGAGAACGGCGGCGCCATCTCCCGTCAGGATGTGTGTCTCGACCGGAACGTCAGCGGGCAGCTTCCACGACGCCATGACCGCCGCGAAGGCTCGTTGAGTCCGATGGGTGAGCTCGTCCTCGTCGGCGCGTGCTTCGCTCTCCCACGGTGCCGCCTCGAGCGGTTCCACGGACACCAGGTGGATCGCCACGGCCTCATGGAAGAGCGCCCGCGCAACGGGCCCGAGCCGAGCAGCCGCATGGCCGTCGGCGACGGCCACGACGATGACGCGCGGGAGCCTCGAGGTGTCCAACGGAACCGCGAGCACGGGCACCGGGCCGGCTCGGGCTACGGCCAGTGGCGTCTCACGACGGATCGCGCGTTCGATTCTCCCATGCGCGACCCGACCCGTCACCACGAGTTGAGCACGGTGGCACTTCGCCGCCGATGCAATGGAGGTGGGTACATCGCCGATCAACATCCGCGTCGAGAATCGCGGCTGCCCGGCGAGTGCACGTTCGCAGAGCATCCGCAACCGCTCCCGACGATCCTGGAGACGCGTCGCGCCACGATGCAGCGGCGCAGGCTGGGGCCGAAGAGGAGGAATGATCACGCTGGTGGGCTCGAGCACCGAGACGAGCTCCAACGCGGAACGGAAACTGTTGGCCAACTCGCGTGCGACGATCAACGCACCCATCGAGTCGTCGCTTCCGTCGGAGGCGACGACGAGGGTGCCCTGCGTTCGCAGAGCGAACTCCGATTCTCGACTGCGTTCGCCCAACGATAGGTCGGATGGCATCGGAGCCCCCTTCGTCCCGCGACGTCTCGGTGACGCGCGAGCGGTCCGCTCGCGGCGAAGACGACGATAGCACTCCCGGGCCGAGCCGAGTGTCAGCTAAACACTGACAGGCACCTCGGCGAGCTCCTTCTCTCTCGATCTGGACATCGTTGAAAGAGCAACGCATAGTTGCGATGGCCGACCGCGTGACGGAACGATCGGTCGTGCGGCTCGATCCGAGGGATAGTGAGGGGGTCGATCAATGCACGAGATGGCCTCAGATCGCGGAACACCAATCCGGTATACGTCGAGCGACGCCAGGCAGCGTGACGAGGAGCAGCCGGCGCCGGTGCTCTCTGACGCCGAGATCAAGCTGCGCGGGATTCTCGCGCTCGCGGCGGATGCGATCATCTCGGTCGACGACCAGTATCGGATCACGCTGTTCAACACGGCGGCCGAGCGGATCTTCGGTTATGAGCGATCCGAGGTGCTCGGCCAGCCCCTGGACTGCCTGCTCCCCGAGGCAAGCCGGGCTCGTCACCATGAATACCTGACCGCCTTCCGGCACTCGCCCACGGAAGGCCGGCGCATGGGCGAGCGCGGGCAGATCTGGGGACGTCGGCGCTCGGGCGAGCTTTTTCCCGCCGAAGCGTCGATCTCGAAGATCGCGATCGGCGACACCCTGCACTTCACCGCCGTCGTGCGCGACGTCACGGAGCAGCGCCGCGCGGAGCGCGAGCGCGCGGCGCTGCTGCATCGGGAGACTGCGGCTCGCCACGCGGCGGAAGTGGCGGAGCGTCGGGTCGCGTTCCTCGCCCATGCGTCCGAGATCCTGCATTCCTCACTGGACTACGAGGGCACCTTCGAGGCGCTGCTCCGGCTGATCGTACCGGACCTCGCGCTGTTCGCGGCGATCGACATCCTGGAAGACTCCGGCCGCATCCGGCGGCTGCACGTCGTTCACGGAGACCCGGCGATGCAGGCCGTTGCCGACCAGCTGCGAGCGTATCCGCGTGACCAGGCACGATACCTGACTCGACACGCCATCGCGACTGGTCAGCCGGAGCTCACCGACCAGGTCACCGACGAGCTGCTCTCGGCAACGGCTGAGGACGAGGCACACTTCCGGATCCTTCGAGCATTGGCGCCCGCGTCGTACATGGTGCTGCCGCTCCGCGCCCGCGAGCAGACCCTCGGTGCGCTGCTGCTCGCGCGCGATGCGCACGGCGCCTCGTACGATGACGCCGATCTCCAGCTCGCGTCGGAGCTGGCGCGGCGAGCGGCGTCTGCCCTGGATAACGCACGGCTCTACGAGCGCGCACAACGCGCCGTCCGTGCCCGTGACGACGTGCTGGGAGTCGTCTCGCACGACCTTCGCACGCCGCTCAGCGTGATCTCGATGTGCGTCTCGTCCGTGCTCGCCGACGAACAGCACGACGCGGATCGCACGCGAGAGGCGATGCACACCGTACGTCAGTCGCTGGAATGGGCCCAGCGACTCATCCGCGATCTGCTGGACGTCACCGCGATCGAAGCGGGTGGGCTCTCGCTGACGCGACGGCTCGAGGATCCGGTGCTGCTGGTCAGCCGCGAGGTTCATCTTCTCCAGGCGCTCGCCGACGAGCGATCCGTCGAGATCCGCACCGAGCTTCCCGACCACCCGCCTCTCATCGACGTCGACGCCGACCGGATCATGCAGGCGCTCGGCAATCTGATCGGCAATGCGCTCAAGTTCACGCCTCGCGGCGGCACGCTCCGCGTCGGCGCGGGCGAGGTCGCGGGAGGCGTCACGTTCTTCGTCTCCGATTGCGGGCCCGGCGTGCCAGCGGAAGATCTCACGCGGATCTTCGACCGCTTCTGGACGGCACGCCGGACGTCGCGAACGCGAGGCACGGGAATGGGCCTGGCCATCGTGCGCGGCATCGCCGAGGCGCACGGCGGCCGCGCGTGGGTCGAACCGAATGCCGACCGGGGCGCGACGTTCTACGTCTTCATCCCCACACCATCAGATTCACCCGCGTCGCACTAGTCGTCCGAGCGATCACGCTGGGGGAGCGATCAGCACGGAGTGGCGGCCGTCGCGAACGAGGTCGCTGCTCACGCTTCCCATCAGCCAACGCTCCAACCGGCCGCGACGTACGCTTCCCGCGGCCAGGAGATCGCACCGCGCTCCGTCGGCATACTCGAGCAGGCTGTCCGCCGTGGTGCGCTGAACCGCCTGATGGAGCACGACGTGGTCGAAGGTGATGCCGTCCTTCCGCAG
>DATFOL010000229.1:0-14762 GCA_035265545.1 Gemmatimonadaceae bacterium
CGCCCACCATGCCGTTGCCCACGACGACCAGTCGTTGCTTCTCGGCTCCTGCGACGAACATGCTCTCGAGCTCCTTCATGCGCTGATCGCTCCTTGTCGTTCGGACTGCGACTCGAGCCGTACGGCGCACACCTTGAACTCCGGCATGCGGCTCGTCGGATCGAGCGCGGGGTTGGTCAACCGGTTGATCGAGGCAGCGCCGCCCCAGCGGAACGGGACGAAGACGGTGTCCTCGCGGATGTCGCGCGTGAGGCGCGCGCGGGCGACCGCGGTGCCGCGGCGCGACACGAGAGTCACGAGCGCGCCCTCGGTCACGCCCGCGCGGCGCGCGGCGATGGGATTGATCTCCACCAGCGGCTCGGGCGACAGCTTCGTCAGTCGCTCCACGCGGCGGGTCTGAGTCCCGGACTGGTAGTGCCCCAGCACGCGGCCCGTCGTGAGATAGAGCGGGTATTCGGCGTCCGGCTCTTCGGCCGGCGCCTCGTGCCGCACCGGATGGAACCGCGCGCGCCCGCTCGGCGTCGCGAAGCGTTCGGCGAAGATGCGCGGCGTCCCCTCGTGCTCGGACGAGGGGCAGGGCCAGAACACCCCCTGCTGCGCCTCGATCTTCTCGTAGGTGATTCCCGCGTAGTCGGCGACGCCGCCAGCCGTGGCGCGACGGAGCTCGTCGAACACCTCCGGCGCGGAGTCGTACGCGAAGTGATCGCCGCGACCGAGCCGCTCGGCGATCGCGCGGATGATCTCGAGATCGGATCGGACGCCGTCCGGCATCTCGCTCGCGCGGCGCCGCAGGATGACGCGCCCCTCGAGGTTCGTCATCGTCCCTTCCTCCTCGGCCCACTGGGCGCTGGGCAGGACGACGTCGGCGAGCTTCGCCGTCTCGGAGAGGAAGAAATCGGCGACGACCAGCAGGTCCAGCGCTCGAAGCCGCTCCTCCACGTGGAGGGCGCGCGGCGCGGAGACCACGGGGTTGGAGCCGATGAGGATCAGGGCGCGTACGCCACCGTCGCGTCCCATGTCGTCGAGCAGCTCGTACGCCGAGCGGCCAGGCCCCGGGATCTCGTCGGCGTGAATCCCCCAGACGGCGGCCATGTGCGCTCGCGCCAATGGATCGTCGATCCTGCGGTAGCCCGGTAGCTGATCCGCCTTCTGGCCCTGCTCGCGCCCACCCTGGCCGTTGCCTTGACCGGTGATCGTGCCGAAGCCGGCGAACGGCTGCCCGCTTCGTCCGAGCGCGAGCGCCAGGTTGATGAAGGCGAGGACGTTGGTGACGCCCTGCGCCTGCTGCTCCGCGCCTCGCGCGGTGAGCACCATCGGTCGCTGTGCCTTGCCCAGCATCTGCGCGGCGTGAACCAGCTGCGCTTCGGGGACGCCGGTGATCTTCTCGACGCGCTCGGGCCAGTAGGTGGCGATCACTCCACGCAGCTGCTCGAACCCCTCGGTGCGCTCGCGAATGAACTCCATGTCGATCGCGCCGCTCTTCAGGAGCAGATGCAGCAGCCCGTTGGCGAGTGCCGCGTCGGAGCCGGGCGTCAGGCGGAGGTGCAGCGCGGCGCTCTGGGCCGTGACCGTGCGCCGCGGGTCGCTGACGATCAGCGTACCGCCGGCCGCGCGCTGGGCCTGGAAGTACTGCATGAGCGGGGGCATCGTCTCGGCCGGATTGCTCCCGACGAGGAGGACGACGTCCGCCAGCGCGATGTCAGCGACGGGGAAGGGAAGCCCGCGGTCGACGCCGAACGCCTTGATCGCGGCGCCCGCCGCGCTCGACATGCAGAAGCGTCCGTTGTAATCGATGTTGCGGGTGCGGAGCCCGACGCGCGCGAACTTCCCGAGAAGGTAGGTCTTCTCGTTGGTCAGCGATCCGCCACCGAAGACGCCGACCGCATCGAGGCCGTGCCGGTGCTGCACGTCGCGAATGCTGGCGGCGATCCGGTCCAGCGCCTCGTCCCACGAGGCCGGCGCCAGGTTTCCTTGCGCGTCGCGGACGAGCGGCGAGCGGAGGCGCTCCGGATGGGCAAGCGTGTCGGATGCGGTGAACCCTTTGATGCAGAGGGCGCCCCTATTGACCGGAAATTGCGCGTCGCCCGTCACGGACGGAACGCCGTCGTCGCCCGCACTGAGCCGGATACCGCACTGGAAGGCGCAGTAAGGGCAGTGGGTCGCGGTGTCCGTCGCGGTGGGGGCGAGAGTGGGCACTGGATCCAGGGGTCGAAGGCAGCGTTGTCGAACTGAGGATATGACGGATTCGAACGAGTGTCAACAATTCTGTGCAAAAAATGCACAAACATGCCTCCAAAGTGAGCTATTTACCGCAAGAAATTGCAAATCGTGCAATCAAACATGCATTTGCTGCACGAGCCAACAAACGCTACCCTCGCGCCGGGTCGTCTCGCGTGGTGCCGTCGCCGGCCTGCCGGGCGTCGGCACTCTCGAGAGCGTGGCCGATCTGCCGACGGTCGCCGACTCGCGGTCTGGTGTCCTTCACCCACGCCGCTACGTTTGCCGGCACTCGCGCCGCCCGCGCCGGGCCGCCCTTTTCTCACCCTTCTTTCCAACGCCGGAGGACCGATGACGCGGTTCGCTGCGATCCTGTTGCTCGTTCTGTCCACGCCAGCGCTCTCGCAGGAGACCGCGAAGGCTTCGAGCAGTCCCGGTCTCGACGCCCTGCGCGCGATGTGGGAGACCCAGAGCGTCTACGTGCTCCGCTCCGCCGAGCAGATGCCCGAGGCGGACTACGCGTTCAAGCCGGTCGCGACGGTGCGGACGTTCGGCCAGCAGATCGCGCACGTCGCCGGCTCGCAGTACGCGATGTGCGCCGCCGCCCTCGGCGAGCCGCCGAGGGCCGAGGACGAGTTCGAGAAGACGATGGGGACGAAGGCGCAGCTCGTCGCCGCGCTTCGCGCCTCGTCGGAGTACTGCCGCCGCGCGTACGCGCAATCGGAGGCCGAGTTGGCGCGCACCTCGAGCATGTACGGTGAGACGCGCACCGGCATGTGGGCCCTCGCGCTCAACGCGACGCACGACGCCGAGCACTACGGGAACCTGATCACCTACCTGCGCATCAAGGGAATGGTCCCGCCGTCGAGCCAGCGGACTCCCTGAGATTCGCGACGAGCGATTGGTGACGGCAGCGCAGCACGACCTCGCGCCCGACGAGCGCCTGCTCGTCGGCGCGTGGGTCGAGCGCGACCGTCGACGGGTGCTCGACGACGTCGATCGCCGCATCTTCTGGCTCGTCTCGCGCCGACTGATACCGCGCGGACAGTCGCACGGCGGCTGGGACCAGCTCTATCAGGACCCGCGTGACGGCCGGTTCTGGGAGCTCACCTTCCCGGAGGGATCTCTGCACGGCGGAGGGCCGCGACGCCTGGAGTGCGTCGCGGCCCTCGTCGCCCGCGAGAAGTACGGTGGGGAGGTGGGCTAGCGCCTACCGACCGTACCGCGCCGTGAGAGTCGCCTTCGCCAACTGGTTGGCGTGCAGGTTGAAGCCGACCATCGCTGCGGTGGCGGTTGCCGGGACATCGATCTTCGCGGTCTTCAACGCATACACCGTGAAGATGTACCGGTGCGGCTTGTCTCCGGGCGGAGGGCAGGGTCCGAAGTAGCCGGGCTGCCCGACGTCGGTGTTCCCCTGCGCCACTCCGCTGGGCAACCCAGCGCCCGTGGGATCGCCGGCCCCGGCGGCCAATGTCGTCGCGCTCGCGGGAATGTTGTAGACCACCCAGTGCCACCAGCCGCTTCCCGTCGGCGCGTCCGGATCGTACGCCGTGACGGCGAAGCTCTTCGTCCCGGCGGGCGCCCCACTCCACCGGAGCGCGGGCGACACGTTCTGACCCGTGCATCCCATGTAGTTGCCGACGTGGCGCGCGGCGATCGTCCCGCCAGGCTTGAGGTCGGGGCTGGTGAGGGAGAAGCGGCTGGCGCCCTGGGCGGCGGCGGGCATCGCGCTGGCCAGCAGGAGTGCCGCCGCGAGAGAGAGGGCAGGAAAGGTTATCCGCATGACAACGCTGCTCCTGATGGTGACGGGTAGCTGAAGATCACCTGCGCTACGCGGGGACGGATGCTCGTGCGGGAGAGGCTTCGCGGGCCGCTGGCACCAGCGTGTCTCCGAACACCTCGAGCGCCAGCTCCACCTTTCCGAATGGCGCCGACACCTGTACGCCCTGCACGCCTCCGCGCACGCGCTCGAGCATCTCGCGCGCGATGGCGATCCCCTCCGCCACCGCGTGCTCCTTGGACTTCTCGCTCGCCTTCCGCATCCGTTCGATCACGCTGTCCGGTACGCTCACTCCCGGCACCTCGTTGGCGAGGAACTCGGCGTTGCGCACGCTCACGAGCGGCCAGATTCCCGCGACGATCGGCGGACGCTGCCCGTCCGTTCGCCGCAGGAAGTTCTCGAGCTGCGACGCATCGAACACCGGCTGGGTGACGGCGAACTCCGCGCCCGCCTCTACCTTCCACGCGAAGCGCTTCAGCTCGTGCTCGAGGTCTATCGGCGCAGGATTCACGCCGACGCCGATGACGAACTGCGTCGGCGCGCCGATCGCGTTGTCCCCCGGATCGCGGCCATGGTTCAGGTTGCGCACGAGGTTCGTCAGCCCGATCGCGTCGATGTCGAACACCGCCGTCGCGCTCGGGTACGGGCCCATCTTGGGCGGATCACCCGTGATCAGCAGCAAGTTCCGCAGCCCGATGGCTGCGGCTCCCAACAAGTCGCTCAGCATGCCGAGCAGATTGCGGTCGCGGCAGGCGTAGTGCGTCACCGACTCGATCCCGACCTGCTGCTCGATGAGCAGCGACGTGAGCAGCGCGCCCATGCGGCTCTGGGCGCGCGGGCCGTCGGGAACGTTCACGGCGTCGACGTTCGCGACCTTGAGCTTGCGCACGTCGGTCAGCATGCGCGTGGCGTCGACACCGCGCGGCGGCACGATCTCCACCGACGTGACGAACGCGCCGGCGGCGAGCTTCGCGCCCCACCTGGAGCGCGACGCCAGCGGCACGGCTTCCACGTCGGGCGCGCGATGGGCCACGTCGCGCAGCACCGGCGGCGCCGAGGCGGTCGACACCCCGCCGCCCGACTGCGCGAACCGCGGGCTCAGTGGCCGCACGAACTCGCACATTGCGCGGATGTGCTCCGGCGTCGTACCACAGCAGCCGCCGAGGACCTTCGCGCCCGCGTGCACCAGATGGCGCGCGTATTCCGCCATGTACTCGGCGCTCGCCATGTACATGCTCCGGCCGCCGACGTCGCGCGGCATGCCGGCGTTCGGCTGCGCGCTCAACTTCCGCCGGGTGAGCGGAACCATCTTCTCGATCGCTTCGAGAATCGTCTGCGGCCCCACCGAGCAATTCAGTCCGATCACGTCCGCGCCGAACCGGTCGAGCGCGTGAACGACGTCCTCCGGCGTGGCGCCGTACGGCGTGAGCCCGTCCGCGCCGATCGTCATCTGCGCCACCACGGGCATCGCGGGGTCGACGTCTCGTGCCGCGGCGATCGCCTGGCCGAGCTCCTGGATGTCGCCGAAGGTCTCGAGGATGAAGCAGTCCGCACCGCCCGCCTTGAGCCCCTCCATCTGCTCGCGGAAGAACGCGCGCGCCTCGTCGCTCGACGTCGGGCCGTACGGCTCGATGCGGACGCCGAGCGGCCCCACCGCGCCGGCGACGAGCACGTCGCGGCCCTGCTCGGCCGCCTCGCGCGCGAGCTCCGCCGCGCGGCGATTCAGCTCGTGCACCTGCTCGGCGAGCCCGAACTGCGAGAGCTTCAGGCGATTCGCGCCGAAGCTGTTCGTCTCGAGCACCTCGGCGCCCGCCTTCACGTAGGCACGGTGCACGTCGCGCACGAGGTCGGGCGCGCGGACGTTCAGCTCATCGTAGCACTGGTTGATGAACACGCCCTTGGCGTACAGCATCGTCCCCATCGCGCCGTCGAACAGCACGAGCGATTCGGGATCGACGAGACGGGCCAGTGCGGGCGAGGTCATGCGTGCCTCCGGTGAGTCGGTGGAGCGTTGATCAGTCGCCGGCGCCCGCGACTTCGGCGGCGGTGCGCACGGCGTAGTACTTGGCCTGCGGGTGATGCACGATCACGGCGGCGGTGCTCTGCTCGGGAATGAGCTGGAACGCCGACGTCAGCTCCATGCCGAGCGCCTCCTCGGCGGGCAGGAGCTTGAACAGTTGCGCGTGATCCTCGAGATCGGGACACGCGCCATAGCCCCAGGAATACCGCTTGCCACGGCCGCCCGGGATCCCGAGCTCGCGACGGATCCGGCGGTGCAGCCACTCGGCGACCGCCTCGGCGCTCTCGACGGCGAGGCCGTGCTGATAGAATGCCTCGCTGTACTCGCCGGCGGCCTGCTGCTGCTCGAACCGGCGCGTCGCCTCGTCACCCACCGTGACGATCTGGAACGCCACGACGTCGACGTCGCCACTCGTCGACGAGCGGAAGTAGTCGGCGATGCAGAGCCGCTCGCGGCCTTCCTGGCGCGGGAAGTGGAAGCGCGTCTTCTCCACCAGCGAGCCGTCGCGCGCGTACGGCTCCGGCTCGTACACCACGAGGTCGTTGCCGATGCTCTGCGTCGGGAAGTAGCCATACACCGCCTTCGGCTGCAGCCAGCCCTCCTCCTTCGCCTCTGCCTTCAGCCGCGCCAGCGCGGGCTCGAACTCCTCGCGCACCATGCGGTCGTACTCCGCGCCCGAGCCGCGTCCACCCCACTGCAGGCGATACAGCTCGTCGAGGTCGAGCAGGTCGAACACCTCGTCGATCGGAATGTCTTCGAGAACCTTCGTCCCATGGAACGGCGCGGCGGGCACGGCGTGATCGTGCGACACGTCGCTCCGCTCGCCGCCCTGGATTCCCTGTGGCTTGTCCTTGCCGACGTTGCCGTGGAGGAACGTGTCGCTCCGCGCCTCCGAGAGCAGTCGCGCGATCGCTTCCTCGCGGCGGTCGGCTCCTCCCTGCAGCGAGTCCATCGTTTCCAGCCCTTCGAACGCGTCCTTGCAGTAGAAGACGCCCGACTCGTAGGCGCGCTCCGGCTCGACGAACAGCGCGCGCCGACCGAAGCGCCGGTTGATCGCCGCGCCGCCGATGAGCACGGGGATCTGGATGCCGCGCTTGTCGAGCTCCTGCACGCACAACGGCATCTGCTTGCTCGTGCTCACGAGCAGCGCGGAGAGCCCGATCGCGTCGGCCCCCACCTCCTGCGCCTTCTCGATGATCGTGTTCACCGGCACCTGCTTGCCGAGGTCGAACACCGTGTAGCCGTTGTTGCTCAGGATCGTGTTGACGAGCGACTTGCCGATGTCGTGCACGTCGCCGTACACCGTCGCCAGCACGACCTTGCCCTTGGTGTAGCCCTCGGCCTTCTCGAGGAACTGCTCCAGGTGCTTCACCGCCTTCTTCATCACCTCGGCGCTCTGGAGCACGAAGGGGAGGATCAGCTCACCCGCGCCGAACTTGTCACCGACGTCCTTCATCGCCGGCAGCAATACGTCGTTGAGCACGCGCACCGGGTTCTCGCGCACGCCGGCGGCGTCGAGCGCCTCCTCGATCCCCTCCTTCTTCCGGTGGAGGACCATCCAGTGCACGCGCTGCTCGGGCGTCATGCTGGCGGTCGGATCTTCCTTCGCCGCGCTGGCATCGGTCTCCGTCGCCGCGGAAAAGCCCTCGATGAAGCGCTGTAGCGCATCGGGACGACGGTTGAACACCAGATCGTCCGCCAGCGCACGGTGCTCCGCGCTGATCTCCGCGTACGGTGTGATGTGCGCCGGATTCACGATCGCCGCGTCGAGCCCCGCCGACACGCAGTGGTGCAGGAACACCGAGTTCAACACGTACCGCGCGGCTGGATCCAGCCCGAAGCTCACGTTGGAGACGCCGAGGATCGTGAAGACCCCCGGGAGCTCGCGCTTGATCAGGCGAATGCCCTCGATCGTCTCCTTCGCGCTGTCGATCCATTCCGGATCGCCGGTGGCGAGCGTGAACGTGAGCGCGTCGTAGATCAGATCTTCGGGCGCCAGTCCATACTCTCCGACGACGATGTCGTAGATCGCCCGCGCCACCTCGAGCTTCCGCTCGCGGGTCTTGGCCATCCCGACCGGATCGATCGTGAGCGCGACGAGCGCGGCGCCGTGCTTCTTCGCCAGCGGCACGACGTCGTCGATGCGCTTGCGACCGTTCTCCATGTTGATGGAGTTGATGATCGCGCGCCCCGGGATGTGCTCGAGCGCCTTCGCGATGACACCGGCTTCCGTGGAGTCGATCATGATCGGCGTCTCGACGCTCATCGAGAGCAGCTTCACCACCTTCGCCATCTGCTCGGCCTCGTCGCCGCGCTCCGTGAGCGCGACGCACACGTCGAGCACGTGCGCCCCCGAGTCCTGCTGCTCGCGTGCGACGTCGAGGATCCCCTCGTAGTCGTCGGCGAGGAGCAGCCGCTTCACCTTGCGCGAGCCCTGCGAGTTGACGCGCTCGCCGACGAGCAGCGGGGGTGGCTCCTGGCGCAGCGACGTGGCGCGCATGGCCGACGAGACGAGCGCCTCGCGCTGGTGCGCATGCTCGGGCGCCGGCGTCGTCGTCTCGCCCACCGCCGCGACGATGGCCGCGAGGTGCTCCGGCGTCGTGCCACAGCACCCGCCGACGATGCGCACGCCGAACTGCTCCACGAACTCGCGCAGCATCCCGGCCATCGGGAGCGGCTCGAGCGGGTAGATCGCCTCTCCAGTCCCTGTGTTGAGCGGGAGCCCGGCGTTCGGGATGACGGAGATCGGCAGCGATGCGTGCTCGGTGAGGAATCGCACCGGCTCGCGCATGTGCTCCGGTCCCGTGGAGCAGTTCAAGCCGATCACGTCCACCTGCATCGCCTGCAGCGTGGTGAGCGCGCTGGCGATGTCGGTGCCGAGGAGCATCCGCCCACTCGTGTCGAGCGTCACCTGGGTCTGTACGGGCACCCGACGACCGATCTCGGCGAACAGGCGCTCGAAGCCCGTGAGGGCGGCCTTGACCTCGAGGATGTCCTGCGCCGTCTCGACGAGGAGCACGTCCACACCGCCCTCGACCAGGTACTTGGCCTGCCAGTAGTAGGTCTCGGCGAGCGCCTCGAAGGTGATGTTCGAGAGCGCGGGATCGCTGCTCGATGGGAGCATTCCCGTCGGGCCGATCGAGCCGGCGACGAAGCGGGGACGTTCGGGCGTGGCGTACTTGTCGCACGCGGCTCGCGCCAGGCGCGCTGCCTGGACGTTGATGTCCCGCGTCTTCTCCTCCAGCCCCCACTCGCGCAGCCGGTGCGGTGTGCTCTGGAAGGTGCACGTCTCTACCACGTCGCACCCCACGGCCAGGAACGACTCGTGGATGGACTGGATGATGTCCGGGCGCGTCAGGACCAGGTGGTCGTTGCAGCCCTCGAGCGCCTTCCCGCCGAAGTCCTCCGGCGTGGGATTGTGGCGCTGGATGTTCGTCCCCATCGCCCCGTCGTAGACCAGAACGCGGTCGGTGAGGGCGTCGAGATAGGGGTGCGAGGTGGCCGGTGGTGCGGATTTGATCATAATGGAGCCAACAAAAACGAGCCCAAACGCGATCGGCGTGAGGGCTCGCGCTTTAGCAGAGGATTAACGTGGCCGCAATTTGCTGGAAATCGCCACGAGAGACAGTTTGACGTACAACGATAGATATCACGCGGGCTCGGCTGGGGCAAGCGTTTGTACCGGTCGCCTGCACCACGGTGACGCTGTAGAGTGTCGATCGTTCGGACGACACTCATTACTCGTGCAGCTCCCTCGAGTGCCCTCCGACCCCCTGGCGTCCCCAGCGTCCCCCGCGCCCCCAGCGCCCGTTCCCCCCGAGCTTGCGCTCGTCGAGGGGCTGCGCGACGCGCTCCTGCTGCTCGATGCGGAGTGGCGCATCACTTTCCTCAACGCGCGCGCGCGGCGCGCCGTCGCGCGCGTTGGACTGGAACCCGCCGACATGCTCGGGCGCTCGGTCTGGTCGATATTCCCGACGCTCGAGCACACCGCGGGCGCGGACGAGCTTCGACGCGTCCGCTCCGGCGAAGGGCCGGTGCACTTCGACTTTCATGACGAAGCGCAGGGTCGCTGGTTCGAGATCGACGCGATGGCGGTAGGCGACGTCATGGCCGTCTACTGGCGCAACGTCACCAGAGCGCGCCGCGCCGAGGAGGCGCGCGCGGCCTCGGAGGCCGAGATGCTCGCGACGCATCGCCGGCTCGAGGAGCTCGTCGCCGGCGCGCCCCTGGCGATCATGGTCCTCGACAACGACTCCAACGTCGTGATGTGGAATCTCGCGGCGGAGGAGATGTTCCAGTGGACCGCCGGCGAAGTGTTGGGGCGACCGGTGCCGACGATACCGCCCGAGGAGCGTGCGGCATACGACGACTTGCGTGGGCGCGAGCGACGCGGCGAGTCGATCCGTGCCATCTCGTCGAGGCGGGTGCGCAAGGACGGCGTGGTGCTGGATGTGCAGATCTCCACCGCGCCGCTGCGGGACCGTGATGGGAGCGTGGTCGGCGTCATCGGGATGGTCACCGACGTCTCGGAGCAACGCCGGCTCGAGGCCCAGCTCCGCATGGCGCAGAAGATGGAGGCGGTGGGCCTGCTCGCGGGCGGCGTGGCGCACGACTTCAACAACCTGCTCACGGCCATCAAGGGATTCGCCTCGCTGCTCGAGATGACGATCCCTCCGGCCGACGAGTCGCACGAGTTCGTCGAGGAGATCGGCAAGGCCGCCGACCGTGCGGCGGGGCTCACCGCGCAGCTGCTCGCCTTCAGCCGGCGCCAGCTCCTCCGCCCCGAGCGGATCGACCTCAACACGCGCGTGCGCGACCTCCAGCGCATGCTCGCGCTGCTCGTCAGCGAGGGCGGCGAGCTGGTGCTCGACCTGGATCCCACACTCGGGCTCGTGCATGCGGATCCGGGACAGGTCGAGCAGGTCATCCTCAACCTCGCCGTGAACGCGCGCGACGCGATCGCCGGGCGGACCAACGGCCGAATCACGATCGCCACGAGCAACGCCACGCTGCGCGACGAGTTCGCCGGCTGGCGCGTGGCGCCCGCTCCGGGCGAGTACGTGCGTCTGGATGTGCGCGACAACGGCGTGGGGATGGATGCGGCGACCCAGGCGCGCATCTTCGACCCGTTCTTCACCACCAAGGCCGCCGGACAGGGCACAGGGCTCGGCCTCGCGACCGTCTACGGGATCGCGAAGCAGAGCAGCGGCTACGTGTGGGTGCAGAGCGTGCCCGGCGAGGGCTCGACGTTCACCATCTATCTGCCCCGTGCCACGGCAGTCCCTCCAACAGCGGACGACGAAGCCACGTGGAGCCCTCCTGGCAGCGACGTCGTGCTGCTGGTGGAGGACGAGGACGGCGTCCGCCGCGTGGCGCGCCGCGCGCTGGAGATGCAGGGCTATCGCGTGCTCGAGGCGACGGGCGGTGCAGAGGCGCTGGAGCTCGCATGCTCGAATCCGGCAATCGGGCTTCTCGTCACCGACGTGATGATGCCCGGGTTCCTCGGACCGGCGCTCGCCGAATCGGTGCGCGAGATCGTTCCTGGTCTCCCCGTGCTCTACATGTCGGGACACGCCGACGAGGGCGCACGCGACGGCCTGGTCGATCCGGCGATTCCCTTCCTCGCGAAGCCGTTCACGCCGAGCCAGCTCGCGCAAAAGGTTCGCGAGGTGCTCGACGCGTTGCGCCGCTAGCGCGATCTACCGCGTACGCGCGGCTACTGAATGCGGTTTTCGGGCGGCGTCGGGCGGAGGCTGCGTCCCGTGGCACGCGCGCGCTCGTCGAGCGACTGCACGAGCGCGGCCAGACGATGCCGCTCCAGCGGAAGCGTGAGATCGGCCAGCACCGACCGCTGCAGCGCCGGAAGCAGCGGTGCCAACGGAACCGTCGCGGCGCGATACAGCA
Source organism: Gemmatimonadaceae bacterium (assembly GCA_035265545.1). GTDB lineage: Bacteria > Gemmatimonadota > Gemmatimonadetes > Gemmatimonadales > Gemmatimonadaceae > AG11. Next base: position 11,922 of record DATFOL010000229.1, read on the forward strand.
GCCGCGCTCCTCCGGCGGCGAGCGGGATCGCCAGAAGCTCGGCGCCGGCGCTGCTCGCCAGCGCCCGATTGACGACGAGCACGAGTGGTGTGTCGGCCATCGCGAGCTCACGCGCTTCGGCGAGGGTCGTCGCGACGGTGGGCACGTGGCCCTGCGCCGCGAGAGACTGCGCGAGCCCTTCGAGCAGGGCGACATCTCCTCCGACCAGCAGAACTCGAGTCATCAGAAACTCTCCCTCTCATCGCGTTTCAAGAGGCGACGCAAGCGCACGCACCGCGTCTTCCGTCGTACCGTCGACTTCTACCGTCTTCGCGCGGGAAGTTGCGCCAGCCACCACGCGCACCGCTCGACGCGGCACTCCCAATCGATCCGCGAGCAGGCCCGTGAGCGCCTCGTTCGCTGCCCCCTCCACGGGAGGCGCCTGCACCCGCACTTTCAGGGCCGCGCCATGCAGTCCGACGATCTCGCTTTTCGAGGCACGCGGTTGCACGTAAACGTCCACGCGAACCGTCGTGCCGCGCACCGCTACCCTGAGCGCGTCCAACCGATCCTCAACGCAGGGCGGCGAGCAATATAGTCTCGACCAGGTATTGCAGAAGTTGAAGCGCGAAGTACGCCACGATCGGTGTGATGTCGATCACACCCAGCGACGGAATCAGCGCGCGAAGCGGACGCAACATCCATTCGGTCGCGCCATACGACCATCGGATCCAGCGGTTCGCGGCGAGGGTCGGGATCCACGACGCGACCACGCGCACCAGCAGCGCGAACGTGAGAAAGCCGAACGTCCAGCGCACGACCAGCAGTAGCAGCCCCCCTGCGCCGATCGACGTCGCGAACGCCGCGTCCCGTACGAGGCGGCCGATCATCTCGAGCGCCGCCAGCACCAGCAACGCCCCGACCACGTAGAGTATGAGCGCCCAGAGCGGCGTCGCCGTCGGGCGACCTCCGGCTTGGAGCACTCGGCGCTCGATCCCCGCGAGCTGTGGATCCACGCGCGCGCGCAGGAACCGCGCGACGCCGCCGAATGGATTCAGGCGCCGCGAGCGCACGGCCCAATCGGCGGCGGCGACCGCGGCAAGCACGACTCCGCCGGCGAGGAAGACGGTCCGCAGGAATGCGGTGAGAGCGGCGATGGCGGTGAGCGCGACTGTCATGGGCCAAAGCTGCCGGAGCGTCGCTGCCGCTACAAGGGCGCACCCATGGCTGCATCCCGTGAGCGCTACGATATTGTCGCACTCATCTCTCACCGAGCACGCATGACGCCCGCGACGCGCGCACGCCGACACTGGCTGGTCAAGTCGGAACCCGATTCCTTCTCGTTCGACGATCTCCTCGCGAGCCCCGGCCGTACGACTGGCTGGGACGGCGTACGGAACTTCCAGGCGCGAAACTTCATGCGCGACGACATGAAGCTCGGCGATCTCGTCCTCTTCTATCACTCGAGCACCGATCCGGCGGCCATCGTCGGCCTCGCCGAGGTGGTGCGCGAGAGCTATCCGGACCAGACTGCGTTCGATGCGAAGGATTCGCACTACGATCCGAAGAGCCGTCGCGACGCCCCCACGTGGATGATGGTCGACCTTCGTGCACGCAGCGCGCTCCCGAAGCCGCTCACCCTGTCGGAGCTTCGCGGCGTGAAGGGGCTGGAGCAGATGGTGCTGCTCCAGAAGGGGAGCCGGCTCAGCGTACAGCCCGTGACCGAGAAGGAGTTCGCGGTCGTCTGCCGACTGGCTGGCCTCACGGACGTGCCGCGCTAGCGTCGCGGCGCGCGTTAGAGCCTGAGCAGCAGCCAGAGACCGCTCAGCAGCCCGACCGCCGCCACCGCTCCGCGCACGGCCTCCTGCGACACGCGCAGCGCGGCTCGCGCGCCCACGTATCCGCCGACGATCGAGCCTATGGCCATCCCGAGCGCCACCGGCCACCGCACGATCCCGCTCGACGCGAAGGTCACCGCGGCGACGAGGTTCATGCAGAAGCCGCCCCAGTTCTTCAGGCCGTTCATCCGGTGGATGTTGACGAAACCCATCAGCCCCAGCGCCGCGAGCATGAGGATGCCGATCCCCGCACCGAAGTAGCCGCCATAGATACCCACGACGAACTGGCCGGCGAGCAATGCGGCTGACGGCCGCCGCGCCGACAGCGCATCGTCGCCCGGCTGTTGGCGAGACCCGCGGACGAGTCGCAGCAGCGGGCGCTGGGCCAGGAAGAGCGCCGTAGCGCCGAGCACGAGCCAGGGGACGATGCGGTCGAACGCGGCGCTGGAAGTCCGCAGCAGGAGCATGGCGCCGAGTGCTCCACCGAAGAGGCTCGGCAGCGCGAACAGGATCGCCCAGCGCCGCACGCCGGCGAGCTCGCCGCGGTAGCCCAGCATGCTGCTCAGTGCGCCGGGCAGGAGCGCCACCGTGCTGGTCGCGTTCGCCGATAGCGGCGAGAGTCCGGCCGCCACCAGTGCAGGGAACGTCAGAAGCGTTCCACCACCCGCGATGGCGTTCACCATTCCGGCGAGCAGAGCGGCGCCTGCGCCGACCAGCAGCTGAGCGTTGGAGGCGGATGCCGAGGGAGCGACGATCAGCGGCCGGAGGGACGGGGTGTCAGCGGATGGCCGCTCCGCGGGCACGCGGTCGGCGATGAGAACTATAGGCGGGGAGCCTATGCCGGGCGACCCGCCGGCAATGCCGTCGGCGGTGGCATCCCGATACATTTCCCGCGCGGACGAGCGCGCGCTCTCCGATACGCAGCGCATCTCCAGGGAGACGTGGATATGAGCAAGACCGAATCGAACGTGGCGACCGCGACAGCCCCCAACTCGGCGGCGGGCCCGGCGCTCGAGATCAAGGA
>DATFOL010000230.1:0-23141 GCA_035265545.1 Gemmatimonadaceae bacterium
CCGAGTTCACCGAGCTGCTGCGCTATCACCCGAGCGACATCCCGTCGCTGGTGCAGCTCGGTCTCGCCGAACGGACGAACGGCGACCTCGATCGCGCGCTCGGCTACCTCGAGCGCGCGCTGGCGCTCGATCCGTCGAGCTCCGTGGTCAACTTCTACATGGGCGAGGTGCTCTACAACCGCGGTGTGAACGAGGGCGCGCTCGCGGCGCTCCGTCGCGCCGTGGAACTCAACCCGCACAACCCCGACGCATACTACCTGATGGGCTTCGTGCTCGGCGACATGGGCCGGCACGAGGAGGCGCGCGAGGTGACGAGGCGCGCGATCCAGCTCAATCCGACGCTGTCACGCGCGCAGGCGAACCTCGCGATCGAACAGGGACGCGATGGCGCCGCAGAGAGTGGCCGGGCCGCCCGGCCCGACCCCCGCGCAGCGCAGATGGAAGTGCACGCCGAGGGGCAGCTCGCGCATTTCAATCTCGGTCTCGCCTTCCGCCAGAAGGGCTACTACGGCGAGGCGCTGCGCGAGTACGCGAAGGCGCTCGAGCGCGGCGAGGATCGCCCGCTGGTGCTGCAGGCGATGGCCGAGGTCCACCTGCTGCGCCGCGAGGCGAAGGCAGCGGTGGACCTGTACGATGAGCTGCTGACGCATCAGCCGGAGAGTCCGAAGCTGTGGAACGAGCGCGGCGTGGCGCTGCATCAGGACGGGAAGTTCGCCGAGGCCGAGGACTCATACCGGCGAGCGGTACAGGCGGAGCTGGGCTATGCCCTGGCGCACAACAACCTCGGTGTCGCGTTGTACCACCGCGGCAACACCGAGGAAGCGATCGCCGCGTTCCGGGTGGCGCTCGACGCGCAGCCGGCGTTCACCAAGGCGCGGCTCAACCTCGCGCTGCTGCTGAGCAAGGGAAAGCGTTTTCAGCTCGCGCTCGAGGCGTATCGCACGGTTTTGCAGACGGCACCGGAAGATGCCGCGGCGTGGAACGGCGTCGGACTCGTACTCTCCGAGCTCCGCAAGCACGAGGACGCACGCAACGCGTTCGCGAGAGCCATCCAGGCGCGTCCCGACTTCGCCGAGGCACACTACAACCTGAGCTTCACGCTCTCCAACCTCGGCGACTTCGAGGGCGCGCTGCGCGAGACCAAGCGCGCGCTCGAGCTCGATCCGTACTACGTCGCCCAGAAGTTCGAGCTGGCGATCGATCTGGAGTACGAGGACCCCGACCTCTCGATCCAGCCCGATCTGGGTGCGGTGCATCGTACCGAGGAGAACGTCGAGGACTTCGCGTTCGATGCCGGCGTGCTCGACTCCCTGTTCACGACGCTCGCTCCCGCCGCGCCCCAGCACGGCAGCGCGCCGAATGGCGAGGTCGACGCCCAGGATGCCTACGCAATGGCGAACGAGTACCTCGCGATGGGGCTGTACGAGCGGGCCGCGGCGGAGGTGAGCCGCGCGTTGCTGCGCGGCGCGCCGAGCGTGGATGGCTACTCGCTGCTGGGCGACATCTACACCCGGCAGGGCGCGTATGGCGAAGCGCTCGAACGGTATCGTGAGGCGAAGCGCGATGCGACGAACACGCTGCGGCCGGCGATCGGCGAGGCGACAGCGCTGCTCGCGATGGGGCGCGGAAGCGAAGCGCGCCCGATCGCCGAGGCGTTGCTCGCCGCCGGCCCGCCGCAGATCGAAGTGCTGATGCTGGCGGCGGCCTCGCGCGCCGACACCGGCGACCCCGCAGCCGCTCTCCAGGCGCTCGAACAGGCGCGCCGGCTCGCGCCCCTGCGGGCCGACGTGCACCAGCGCACCGGCGACATCGCCGCGTCGGTCGGGGACTTCGACGGCGCGATCGCCGCGTATCGCCATGCGCTCGAACTGGACCAGGACTTCGCCGTCGTGCGCTATCAGCTCGCGAAGCTGCTGCGCGCCAAGGGGCATCTGCGCGAGGCCGAACAGGAGCTCGAGAGTGCGCTCGATGCCGTGCCCACCTACGCCGAGGCGACGCTGGAGCTCAGCTCGTTGCGCCGCTCGGCGGGTCGTGTCGACGAGGCGCTCGATCTGCTCATCGCGCTGCTCGAGCGCGATCCCTATCACTTCGACGCACTGCTCGCGCTGGCCGAGGCGCTCCTCGCGATCGGCCGGAAGCGCGACGCGGCGACGGCGGTCAAGCGCATCCTCCGGTTCGATCCGGAGCACGTTGGTGCGCTGTACTACGACGGTGTGCTGCTCACCGACCAGAAGCGCTTCCGCGACGCGATCGAGCGCTGGCGCAAGGTGATCGATCTCGCTCCGTCGGGAGACTTCGCTCGCCGCGCACGCCGAGAAGCGCGCACGGCGATGGACCTCGACACGATCTTCTCGGCCACCGCGGCCGCGGGAGTCTGATCGATGGCGATCGAAGGACCGCTCCGCGAGCTCGGCATCCACGACGTCTTCCAGCTGCTCGACCTGAGCCGGAAGACCGGCGCGCTCCGCGTCACCTCGGATCTGCGCGACGATGAAGGCGTCGTGCTGTTCGACGGCGGGCGCGTCATCCATGCGAGCGTGCGCAGCCACCCCACGTCGATCGAGCGTATCCTGCGCCACGCGGGAAAGGTGAGCGACGCCGACCTCGCACTCGCGGTCGGGCTCGAGGCACGGCCCGGTGAGGGGCTGGGCGATCGCCTCGTGCGAGCCGGCGTGATCACCCAGCGTGAGCTCGAGCGGCAGCTCCGCCTCGCGATCGAGAGCGTGGTGTTCGAGCTGCTGTCGTGGCAGGAGGGCTTCTTCTCGTTCGAGGAGCGTGACGTCGCCGACGTGCCCTTGGATGCACGCATCCGCATCTCGACGGAGTCGCTGCTGATGGAAGGCGCGCGCCGCATCGACGAGTGGTCGCGCATCGCCGACAAGGTGCCGCATCTGAGCGTGGTGCCGATGCTCGCGCCGGTGGAGGACGACCGCGCATCGGTGCTCGATCTCCTGCCGCACGAGTGGGAGGTCCTGATGATGATCGACGCGTCGCGTGACCTGCGCGGGATCGCGGCGGCGCTCGGTCGAAGCGAGTTCGAGATCGCGAAGATCGCCTACGGACTGGTGTCCACCGGCGTCGTGGAGCTGAATCAGGGGCAGGCGGCGCGTCCGTCCGCCGAAGCCGCGCTGGGGGCCGAGCCCGCACTCGAGCGCGCACGGTCGGCGCTGGAAGGACGGCGGGCGGAGGAGGCCCTCTCGAACGCGCGCGCGGCGCTGGCGGCGGATCCCGCGTCCACCGAAGCGCGCCTGCTGGCTTCGCGCGCGCTCAACCGGCTCGCGCGCTACGGCGACGCGGTGGACGAGCTTCGTCGCGCCGTGCAGAGCGATCCCCTCACGCCTGAGGTGCATCTGGATCTCGGCTTCGCCGCGGTCCGCGTCGGCGACTTTGCCAGCGCGCACGCGAGCTGGGAGCACTACCTCCGGCTCGCGCCCAACGTGCCCGAATCCGCGCGCGCGCGGGCGGCGCTCGAGACGCTCACGCGCTTGATGCACCTCCTGGAGGCCCACGCCGATGGGTGACGACGTGCGTCGTCTCAGCGACGAGCTGGCCCGCGATCCGGGGAGCCGCGTCTTCGTGCCGCTCGGCGAGGCGCTCCGCCGGCAGGGGCAGCTCGACCTGGCGCTCAAGGTGACGCTGCGCGGCCTCGAGCGGCATCCACACTTCGCCGACGGGCACGATCTGCTCGCGCGGATCTCGGTCGATCGCAACGATCTGGAGCGCGCGTTCGACGAATGGGACATGGTGCTTCGGCTCGTGCCGGGCCACCTTGGCGCGTTGAAGGGGATGGGCTTCGTCTGCTTTCAACAGGGTCGCCTCGGGCAGGCCGAGGAGTATCTCTCGGCCGCGTCGGCGCAGGGGGACGGCGACGAGCAGGTGGCGAGCGCGCTCGCTCACGTGCGCGAGGCACGGATCGAGATGGCCGAGCGTCCACGCGATCCGAGTCGTCTGCCGGCGGGGACGACCCACGACCCACGCTTTCTCTTCGTCGACGTGCTGAGCGACGCCGAGCAGACGGCGCTGCTGCTCGACCGCGAGGGGCTCGTGCTCGCGGGCGCGTACGTGGCATGGGATGGTCGCGACGTGGGGCAGGAGGTGGGCGCGGAGCTGAGTGGCGTGACCGACGCGGCGCGACGCGCGACGCGGCATCTGGCGCTCGGAGAGTGGACGTCGATCGTCTTCGAGACGGAGGTTGCCGTGGTGGCGATGGCGCCCTCGGTCAGCGACGGCCTGCTCGTGCTGGCCACCTCGCGCGCGACGCCGCTCGGGCTGGTGCGGCGCCTGCTCGACCGGTGCGTGGAGCGCGCGCGCCGCTGGCAGGGAGGCCGCCTGTGACGGCGCGCCCGTTCGCGTCGATCCTCGACGGCCTCACCCGCCAGCGCTGGGTGACGGCGGCGCTCGTCGTCAGCGAGCGAGACGGGATCGTCGTGGAGTCGAACCTCCGGATCGGCCAGTCAGGAGACCGGATGGCCGCTCTGGCGGCCTCGCTGTACCGGAAAGCGCGGTTGTCGGCAAAGGCCGCGGGGCTGGGCGCCGTGTCGTTCATGCAGCTCGAGGCGCCCGGCGGCCGGATCTGCGCCGTGGGTGGGGGAGATCTCGTGCTCGTGGTCGTCGCGGAGCCCGCCGTGAACGTCGGCCTGGTGCGGGTCGAGCTGTTGCGAGCCGTCGGCGAGCTGCTCGCCATCGGCGGCGACGTGGTGGGCTGATGCAGATGACCGTGGTGGAGGCCTGGATCGAGGGACCGCTCAAGCGGTTCGTCGACGACGCGGGCGCGGAGCTCGCGCTTCTGCTCCATCCGAGCGGTCAGGTGCTGGCGCAGCACGGGTTCGCGCGCGAGGTGGACGTGATGACCGCCTGCGCTCTCGCCGCAGGAATCCAGGCATCCTCGGCCGAGCTCGGTCGACAGCTCGACGGACGCCCCTTTCGCGGGTTGCACCACAGCGGACGTACTCGTCAGATATTTCTAGCGGAGGCTCAGTCGCCACGTGGGGCGTTCGTCTTCCTGACCGTGTTCGGTCCGGAGAGCTCTCTTGGACTGGTGCGCCTCTATTTCGAAGAGCTCGTGAAGGGTCTCGCCGCCGCCGCCCCTCCCCTCGAGGCGACGGCGGGACCGGCGCTGGCCGAACACTTCGAACGCGACCTGAATCGAAATCTCGCCGTCCTGTTCGGCCGCGCCTAGGCTCACCCGCGCCCTCCCGCCCGATCCGTGTCGCTCGTCAACTACGCCACGCGCGAGATCACCTGCAAGATCGTCTACTACGGGCCGGGTCGCTCGGGGAAGACGTCGAACTTGCATTACATCTACGGCCAGGTGCCGGAAGATCGGAAGGGCAAGATGGTGTCGCTGGCGACTCAGACCGACCGCACTCTCTTCTTCGATTTCCTCCCGCTCGATCTCGGCACCATCTCCGGATTCACGACCAAGTTCCAGCTCTACACGGTGCCGGGGCAGGTCTACTACCAGACGACGCGGAAGCTGGTGCTGCAGGGCGCCGACGGGGTGGTCTTCGTCGCCGACAGCCAAGCGCGCCAGCTCGACGAGAACATCGAGAGCTTTCAGGATCTGCACGCGAACCTGGCCGAGCAGGGGATCGATCCGCGAGTCATGCCGCTCGTGGTGCAGTACAACAAGCAGGATCTCCCGAAGGAGCTGATCCTCCCTGTAGCCGACCTCTCCGACGCGATCAACTTCCGCAGCGTCCCGGAGTTCGGCGCCGACGCGCTTCACGGTCCCGGCGTGTTCGAGACGCTGCGCGGCATCTCGGAGATCGTACTCCGGCGCCTCAGCGCCGCCGGCTCGACACCCGCCGGCGCAGGTAGCAAGTAAGGAATGCAGGTCGAAACCCGCTCCCGGTTCGACAACTACGTCGTCGGCTCCGCCAACCGCCTCGCCGTCGCGGCGGCCCGCGCGGTGGCCGAGTCGCCGGGCGGCGTCTACAACCCGCTGTTCGTCTACGGCGCGTCCGGGCTCGGCAAGACGCACCTCATCGGGGCGATCGGCAACGAATCGGTGGCGCGCGCGCCCGGCCTCAGCGTCGAGTACCTCTCGCTCGAGGACTTCATCGAGCAGATCCACGCCGCGGTCGCCGTCGGCGAGATGGAGCAGTTCAAGAAGCGTTACAGCCGCGTCGACGTGCTGCTGCTGGACGACATGCAGTTCCTCACCGGTCGGCGCGAGACCCAGAGCGAGCTGCTCCGGCTTCTGAATGCGCTGCAGGGGAGCGGGCGCCAGATCGTCATGACCAGCGATCGTCCGCCCTCCGACATCTCCGACGTCGACGAGCGGCTGCTGAGCCGCCTCAGTGGTGGTCTGATCGTCGACATCGGCGCTCCTGACTTCGAGACGCGCGTCGCGATCCTGCGCAGCAAGTCGGAAGAGCGAAAGGTCAGCTTCGCGCCCGGGGTGATCGAGGAGCTGGCGCGCCTCGATTTCACGAGCGTGCGCGAGCTTCAGGGCGCGATGAACCGACTGGTCGCCCAGCAGTCGCTCGACGGGACGCTGACTCCCGCGCAGGTCCGCTCGGTGCTCGGCGCGGAAAGCGCCACTGCGCCGTTGGCGGCTGAGCCAGAGCAGGTTCCAGGGGCGCTGGCGACGGCGGTGACGCCCGCGGTCGACGAGTTCTCCAGCTTCCTGACGAACATCGCCTCGACGGTGGCGGCGCAGATCGAGCCGTGGAAGGTGCGCGTGGGCGAGACGGTCGCGTACTGGGCGGGCGAGGGCTACCGCACCGCGGCGCTCGAGCGGCTGATGGGCGAGCGCGTGGCCCCGCCGAACTACGAGGCCGTGCTGCGCGGCTACGGGCATGCGGTGGAGCAGCTTCGTTCGCTCGAGGCCAAGGTCACGACCGTCGATCCATCGCTTGGCGGCGACGAGGTGTTCCGCGACCCCGAGCGACTCGACGAGGCGGCAGCGTTCGTCGAGCGTGCGCTCACCGGTGCCGTGCCGCCACAGGGTCCGCAGCCAGCGTTCGAGCGACGCACGTTCCAGGAGAGCGCGTCGAATCAGATGGCCGTGCGTGCCGCCGACGCGGTGATCGCCGAGCCGGGGCAGCGATACAACCCGCTGTTCATCGCCGGCCCGAGCGGCACGGGCAAGACACATCTTCTCAACGCGATCGGGAACGAGCTCGCCAGTCGCGGCAACGGCACTGCGCGCGTGGCGTGCGTCGGTGCCCAGCTGTTCATCGACGAGCTGATCGCCGCGCTCCAGGAGGGGCAGATCGAGCGATTCCGCGCCCGCTACCGCGCCGCCGACGTGCTGCTCATCGACGACGTGCAGTTCGTCGCCGGCAAGGAGCGCACGCAGGAAGAGCTGTTCCACGTCTTCAACCACTTCCATTCGGCCGGGAAGCAGCTGGTGCTCGTGAGCGACGTCCCGCCCAAGGCGATCGAGGGCCTCGAGGAGCGGCTGCGCTCGCGCTTCGAGGGCGGGCTCGTGGCCGAGCTCGAGGCTCCGGACCGCGCGCTCCGCGAGAAGCTGTTCGCGCGCTTCCTCGGCAACGGCACTCCACACGACGATCCCGCGCTCCTCGCTTATCTGGCCGAGCGGCCGGTGAGCAGCGTGCGCGAGCTGATCGGGGTCGTGCATCGTCTGCAGGCGGTCGCCGAGTCCACGGGTGCGCCCGTCACCCTCGCGGCGGCGCGTCGGGAGCTCGAGCCCGCGGGGGCCGCCGTCATCGCGCCGCCCACCACCGTTCGCCAGGCCGCCGACGTGTTCTTCCTGGACGACGAGAAGATCGTGTGGGAGTGGCCGGACGTCGCTGGACGTCTGGTGGAGGAGCTGCGCTGATGGCGATCAAGGGAAGCCTCAAGGAGGCCAGTCTCCCCGATGTGCTGCAGCTCCTCGCGATGGGGAAGAAGACAGGATGTCTTGCCGTCACCCATCGCAACAACTTCGGCTACATCTACTTCGACAAGGGGCGCATCTGCTACGCGTCGATCGTCAACCGGCGCGACCGGCTGGGGGACATCCTCGTGAAGGCGGGCTCGATCACCCAGGCCCAGCTCGATGCAGCGATCGCGGGCCAGGGTGCGCACCGCGACAAGCGGCTCGGCGAGCTGCTGATCGCGCAGGGCGCTCTCAAGCGCGATGAGCTGCACGACCGCATCCGCTCGCAGATCGAGGAGGCGGTCTACTTCCTGTTCACCTGGAAGGAGGGGACGTTCAACTTCGAGGGCGAGGTGAAGCCCGAGGAGCAGGATTTCCTCGTCTCGATCAATCCCGAGTCGCTGCTGCTCGAGGGCGCGCGCCGGGTCGACGAGTGGAGCCTGATCGAGAAGAAGATCCCGAGCTTCGACCTCGTGTTCGACTTCGACCGCAAGAAGGCCGCGGAGAGCGAGGTCGAGCTGACGCACGAGCAGGAGATCGTCGCCCGGCTGCTCGACGGCCGCCGCGACGTGGCAACGGTGATCGACGATTCGGGCCTCGGTGAGTTCGACGTCGGCAAGTCGATCTTCGGCCTGATCACCGCGGGATTCGCGCACCGCGTCGGACGCACCAAGGCTGCGGAGCCCGCGGTGAGCGACTCGCGCGTCGACGAGCATCGCAACCTGGGCGTGGCGTTCTACAAGACGGGCATGCTCGACGAGGCGATGCGCGAGTTCCGCCGCGTCGCCGAGCTGCGCGAGACCGATTCCGCGTGCCGCTTCTACATCGGGCTGGCGCTGTCGCGGCAGGGGAAGTGGGAGGAGGCAGTGAGCGCATTCACCGAGTGCGTGGCGCGGCCGGGTGCGCGCGCCTCGGCGCTGCACAACCTCGCCTACGCGCTCGAGCGGCTCGGTAGGTACGACGAGGCGCACAATGCGCTCGACGAAGCCGTGCGGCGGGGGGGCGCCAAGGACCCGCGCATCCAGACGTCGGTGGGTGTGATCGCGCTGCGCACGGGCGACGTCGCCGGGGCTGACAACGCCCTTCAGGTGGCGCGCCCGCTCTTCGGCACCAAGCCGCCGACCGCAGCGTGGTTCCACTACGCTGCGCTGACGGCGGCACTGCTCGGCGAGCTCGATCGCGCCGTGGCACTGCTGCAGGAGGGGATCGCGGCGCATCCGCACGCGGCGGCGCTGCTCAACAATCTCGCGGCAGTGCACGAGCGTCGCGGACAATATCCCGAGGCGCTGCAGGCGTCCGAGCGCGGCGTGCTCGAGGACGTGGGTCTCGCCCAGCTCCACAAGAACCTCGGCGATCTGCACTACCGGGCCGCACGCTACGACGACGCGCTCGAGAGCCTGCAGCGCGCCGTGAAGATCAATCCGCAGCTCGGCGACGACGTCTACCTGAAGCTCGGCAATATCCGATTCAAGCGGCAGGAGCGCGACGAGGCCGTCCGCTGCTGGGAGCAGTCGCTCGCGCTCGATCCGAGCAACGCGATCGTCCGCACGAACCTCGACGCGGTGCGACAGGTCCTGTGACGATGATCGCCCAGGACCTCTCGGACGCCGCCTTCACGGCGCTCACGGTGAAGATCGCAACCGATCGAGGCTTCGGCTGCGCGAGCTACAAGGACAAGTGTCTCCGGCGCCGCATCGCCGTGCGGATGCGCGCGCGTGGCGTGCACACCTACGCCGACTATGCGCGGGTGCTCGACAGCGATCACGCGGAGTACGACAAGCTGCTCGACGCACTCACGATCAACGTCACCAAGCTGTTCCGGAACTGGGAGACCTACTCCGTGCTGCGCGATCGGGTCGTGCCGGCGCTCTGGGCGCTCCCCGATCCGCAGCTCACCGTCTGGAGCGCGGGCTGCTCCTCGGGCGAGGAGCCGTACTCGCTCGCCGCGCTGTTCCATGAGCATGCCGAGCGAACCGCAGCGGGCCCGCTTGCGGAACGCCGCGTCCACGTGCTCGGCAGCGACATCGATGCGCGGTCGCTCGAGGCGGCGGAGCGCGGGACGTTCGAGGAGAGCGACTTCAGCGAGACCCCCCCGGAGCTGCGTCGTCGCTACTTCGCGCCCGCCGCGCCGTTCACCATCGTGCCCGAGGTGCGCCGGATGGTGCGCTTCGAGCGACGGGACCTCCTCGCGGAGGATGCGCCCAAAGGCCAGCATCATCTCATCTGTTGCCGCAACGTGCTGATCTACTTCGATCGCGAAACGCAGGAGCGCCTGTTCCAGAAGTTCCGCGACGCCCTGGCGCCGACGGGATTCCTCGTGCTCGGAAAGGTCGAGACGCTACTCGGCGTGGCCCGTACCCGGTTCGCCGCCGTCGACGGCCGCGAACGCATCTTCCGCCCGCTGTGAGCAGCCTCCTCGCGGACGTTCGCGTCAAGGTCGCCGACTACGCGGTGCGGCGTGGCAGCGACATCATCGCCACGATCGGTCTCGGATCGTGCGTCGCGATCGTGCTCTACGACCGGGACACTCGGGCCGGCGCGCTCGCGCACATCCTGCTGCCGAGCACGTCGATGTCGCGCGAGACGTCGAACCCCGCGAAGTTCCCGGAGACGATCGTGCCGATCATGCTCGCCGAGATGCGTGCGCTCGGCGTACCGGCGAACGCGCGCATCACCGCGAAGATCGCCGGGGGCGCGAGCATGTTCGGCCAGCTCGTGAACGGCACGGGCATCAACGTGGGCGAGCGGAACATCGTCGCCACCCGCGAGGCTCTCGCCGTCGCGAAGATCCCGATCGTCGCCGAAGACACGGGACTCGACTACGGGCGCAGCGTGTATTTCCACCTGAGCGACGGCCGCGTCGAGGTGCGGTCGCTCAAGAAGGGAGATCGTGTCCTCTAGCGGTCGGGCGACCGTGCTGGTGGTCGACGACAGCGCTTTCATGCGACGCGTCATCGGCGAGATCATCGATGGATCCCCGGACTTCCGTGTCGTCGGCACGGCGCGAAACGGCCACGATGCGCTGCGGCAGATCCACGCGCTCACGCCGGACATCGTGACGCTCGACGTCGAGATGCCCGAGCTCGACGGGGTGCAGACGCTCGGCTACATCATGTCCGAGACCCCGCGCGCCGTCGTGATGCTCAGCGCCGCCGCCACCCAGGGCGGTGTCGACCTCACGCTGCGCTGCCTGGAGCTCGGCGCCGTGGACTTCGTGCGCAAGCCGACTGGGATGGGGAGCCACGACCTGTCCAGCGTCGCGTCGACGCTGCTCGCGGCGCTGCGGGCCGCGATGCAGGTCAATCTTCAGGGTGTGCAGCTGCTCGCGCGGCCGCGGTTCGTCACCGAGGCGCCGATCGTCCGGTCGCGGAGCGACGCAGCCGTCGCGGTGGCGATCGCGTCGTCCACCGGCGGGCCGCGCGCGCTCGCCGAGGTGATTCCCGGCCTGCCCGGCGACCTGCAGGCGGCGGTGCTGGTGGTGCAGCACATGCCGCCGGGCTTCACGCGCAGCCTCGCGAACCGCATCGACGGCATGAGCGAGCTGCGCGTGACCGAAGCGGAACACGGCGAGCCGGTGGTGGTGAATCGCGTCTACCTGGCGCCGGGCGGCCTCCACATGCGCGTGGTGGGCAACGGGCCCGGCGCCTGGACGATCGCGCTGGACGAGAGCCCGGCGCTGCACGGCGTGCGGCCCTCCGCCGACCACCTGTTCGAAGCGGTGGCCCACGAGTTCGGCGGGTCGAGCATCGGCGTGGTGCTCACCGGGATGGGAAAGGACGGCGCCGAAGGGCTGCGGGCGATCCGCACCGCCGGCGGGCTCGGGATCGTGCAGGACAAGGCGACCTCCACCATCTATGGGATGCCGCAGGCCGCGCTGCGGCGCGCAGGCGCTGAGCGCATCGTCGGACTTTCCGACGTGGCACCGTCGATCGTCGCGATGCTCGCCAACCGAGCGGTGCGCGCATGATCGAGCAGCACTGGGGCCTGTCGCGGCGCGCCTTCGCCAACACGCCGGATCCGGAGTTCGTGTACCACACCTCGGGGTTCTCGGAGGGAATGGCGCGGCTCCTTTACGACGCGACCCAGCTGCGGGGCGGGCTGTCGCTCATCACGGGAGAGATCGGCTGCGGGAAGACCATGCTGGCGCAGGCGATGGCCGCGCAGCTCGCCGGCTCCCCTACCGACGTGATCGTCCTGTCGTACCCGAAGATGACGGCGGCGCAGCTGCTCGTCCGACTGGCACATGGCGTGGAGCTCGAGGACGCACCCCGGGCCAAGGTCGCCCTCATCGAGGCCATCGGGGCCCGGCTGGCCGCGCTCCACCGTAACGCGCGGCGGCCCGTGCTCGTCGTTGATGAGGCGCAGCTGGCCAGCCCGTCGCTGCTGGAAGAGATCCGGCTGCTCACGAACTTCGAGGATCGTCAGGACAAGCACCTCCACGTCGTTCTGCTCGGTCAGCCCGAGCTTCGCGAGCGCATTCGGAAACGTCCCCAGATCGACCAGCGAGTGAGTCTGCGCTTCCACGTGGAACCGATGGAGCGGAACGACGTGCGTGGATACCTCGAGCATCGCCTGAGTGTCGCCGGCGGAGATGCCGCCCGTGTCTTCTCCTCGGACGCCGTCGATGCTCTCGCAGAGCGGAGCGGTGGCGTGCCGCGCCGACTGAACACCCTCGCCACCCAGTCGCTGTTCGTCGGCGCGATGCGCGCCATTCACCAGATCGACGCCGAGCTCGTACGCGACGTCGCGGACGATCAGGAATGAAGAAGAAGATCCGCTACAGTGAGTTCACGGTGCCACCTCCGGCGCCGTCGCCGACCGAACGGCTCACGCCCGTGGCGACGCCGGCGGTCGAGTCGACCGCGTCCGCACCGGCTCCGAAGCCGCGTCGCATATCGGCGCCCGTGGAGATCGCGCGTGCCCTCTCGCACGTGCGCTCCTCGGGCGAGATCGACATTGCCGAGACGCTCGCGCAGGTCGAGGCGCGCGCTGCCGCGGCGCACGCGCGCGAGCTGGCCGAATCGGAAGCCGCCGCGGAAGTCGGTGGCGCGGACGTCCCCAGCACCCAGCCGCGCTCGAGCCAACCCGACATCCGCCGCCTCGTCTCGCGCCACGACGACGATGACGACGATGACGACGACGACGAAGACGACGACGACGAGTACGACGATCGCTGGGACGACGACGCGTACGCGCAGCACCGTGGCCCTCGTCGCCCGTTGCGCGAGCGTGCCCGCAACCGCAGCGGTCTGGCCGAGCTGCTGATGTTCCGCGTCGGCGCGGAGCGGTTCGCCGTCGAGCTGTCGTGCGTCGAGGAGGCGATCGACCTGCCCGAGCCGCATCACGTGCCCGAGATGCCGCCCGCCATGCTCGGCGTCATCACCGTCCGCGACACGCTCACGCCGGTCTTCACGCCCGACGACGCGCTGGGCGTCGCCGCCGAAAGCAAAGGTGCGGCGCTGATCTTCCGCTCGAACCGCGGCCGGTTCGCGCTCGCCATCGACGACGTCGACGACGTCATGTCGCTCGACCTTGCCCAGCTGCGCGACGCGCCGGGCATCGACGGCACCGACGCGCTGATCCTCGGCGTCGCGCTGAACGGCAGCGGGATCGTCGCGCTCGTCGACGCCGAAGCGCTCATCGCGGCATGTCAGGCCACGCCCATTCCGGAGCTCGCATGAAAATCGAGGCGAACAAGCTCGTCACCTTCCGACTCGGCGACGATCTCTTCGCGGCCGACATCTTCGCCGTCGAGCGCGTGCTGCGCCACACGATGGCGACGTCGGTTCCCGACATGCCCGATTACATCGAGGGCGTGATCGACTATCAGGGCCGCGTCGTACCGATCGTCAACCTGCGTCGGCGCTTCGAAATGGCGGACCTGGAGGTGCGCAACGAGACGCGCATTCTCATCCTTCATAGCGGAGGCGAGTGGATCGGCGTCGTCGTCGACGCGGTCACCGCGGTCACCGCGTTCGATCCGGCCACCGTCGCGCCGCCGCCGAAGCTCTTCCGCGGCCTCGCCGGCGAGTACCTCAAGGGGATCGTGCGCATGGGTGAGAAGCTCGTGATCTTCCTCGACGTCGAGCGGCTGCTGTCCTCGACCGAACGCATCGCCCTCGACCGAGCCGGGACGGAGGCGCTGGCGAATGGGTGAAGTGGGCACCGCGTATCGCGAGCGCGTCAGCGCACTCGCGGCGCGGTTGGATGCACCGGATGCCGCCGAGCAGCGCGACGCGCTCCGTGGGGAGCTGATCGCGCTGGGAAAGGGGCTCGAGCAGGACATCGCCGAGCTTACGTCGCTCAAGGACGAGGCAAAGACGCTCGTCGAGAAGTGGAAGTGCCTCCGGATGTCCCAGGCGCCGGCATTCAGTGCGGAGCGCCCGGTCGTCGCCGATCACATCGGTGCGTCGACGTTCATCGAGAAGGGGTGGAGCCGCATCTCGCTCGGCGACTACGTCGGCGCGGAAGACTCGCTCACGAAGGCGCTCAAGCTCGCGCCCAACGACCCGCAGGCCGAGTCGCTGCTCGGCTGGGCGCAGATGCTCCAGGAGAAGTACGACGACGCGCTGATGCAGTTCCAGAAGGTGCTGATGCGCGAGCCCGGCAATGCGCTGGCGCGGATCAACGTCGGGTACATCTGCCTGAAGAAGGGGATCTTCGGGGAGGCGATCGAGCACCTCTCGAAGGCGATCCGCCTGGACAATGATCGCAAGGCGACGCTGTACGCGCACTTCTATCTCGGCCTGGTGTACCTCGAGCGAGACATGTTCGAGGACGCGCAGACCTTCTTTCAGAAGTCGCTCGTGCTCGGGCCGAACCTGATCGAAGCGTATTACGAGCTGGGGCGAGCCTACTGGTTCAACGGCCAGCGCGAGGAAGGGATGCAGACGTGGCGCGACGGGTACGCGGCGAACAAGTTCAACCCGTGGGGAAAGCGTTGCGCCGAGGTGCTGCAGACCGTGGAGCAGGGCGGACAGCCGTAGCCATCGGTCGCTGGCTGCGCCGCGCCGGCGCGTCGCTGGCTTGGGTCGTGCTCGCGGCGCTCCCGCTCCCCGCGCAGGACGATGCACCGAACCGGCTCGACGTCGGACGTTTCACGGCGGTGTACTTCCCGCGGGACGAACGACTCGCCCGCACTCTCGTCGGCGAGGCCGCACGCACCGACAGCTTTCCGTGGCTCCCACGCCCGCGCGAGCGTGTGCTCATCGCCATCGCGCCCGACGCACGTCGGTTTCGGCAGTGGGCCGGGCCAGGCGCGCCCGAGTGGGGCATCGCCCTCGCGTTCCCCGATTCGCGGCGCGTGATCATGCAGGGTCGAGCCGCCAGCTCCGACGCCGGCGATCCGCAGGAGACGCTGCGACACGAGCTCGCGCATCTCGCGCTGCACGAGCGCCTCGGCGACCGCCCGCCGCGCTGGTTCGACGAGGGATACGCCAGCGTGGCGGCGCGCGAGTGGCGCCGCGACGACGTTCTCGCCACGAACATGGCGCTCGCCCTGCGCGGCGCGCCGACCTTCGAGCAGCTGGAGGCGAGCTTCGCCGGCGGCTCGACGGCGGCGCAATCGGCGTATGCGCTCAGCTATCGCGCGGTCGCCGAGATGGCGTCTCTGGACCCCGAGCGCGGACTGACGCTGCTCTTTCGCTACTGGGAGACCGGCCGAAATCTCGACTCCGCGGTTCGCCAGGCGTTCGGACTCACGCTGAGCGGGTTCGAGCGCGAGTTCCAGCAGCGCGTGCGGCGCCGCTATGGGGCACTCGCCCTTCTGGCCGACCTCACCCTCGTCTTTCTGGTGACCGGGCTCGCGCTCCTGCCGTTCTTCGCCACTCGCCGCGCGCGAGACCGCCGGCGGCTGCGCGAGATGCTGGCCGCAGACGCGGCGGCGGAGCGTGCCGAGCGCGAGTCGATTCTCGCGATGTTGCTGGCGAGCCAGGCCGAGCACGAAGCGGCCGGCGAGCCTGCGCCGGAGCGCCCCCAGGACCCTCCAGCAGAGGGCGCCACTAGGCCCGACGACAAGTCGTAAGCGTCAGTGGGACCGTTGCTTGACACTCTGTTGAGGGGCGCGTACACTCTTCGCTCATGGCGCAATCGGATTCAACGGCTCAGGCACGGACCTGGCTCTGGTGGGGCCTCGCGGCCGCGGCGATCCTTCTCGGCTATGCCGATTTAGCGCGAGGCGGAACCACTGTCGCACCGATTTTGCTCGTGCTTGGTTATTGCGTCTTAGTGCCCATTGCGATTTTGAAGTAAGGCGGGCGCCGACTCGTTCACAAGTGAAGGTTGTCAGGCGAGCGCGGCCGGCGCGGGCTTCGCTCTCGCGATCGTTCCGGGCGAATAGCTCAGTTGGTCAGAGCGCCTGCCTTACACGCAGGATGTCGGGGGTTCGAGTCCCTCTTCGCCCATGCAGTGAGCTCGCCCGGGCGCGATGTGCGGACCCTGCGCGGCAAGTCGGTGTACCCTTGGTCAACGCTTTGGAGGTTACGACTGTGAAGGTTTCGCATCGTTCTGCGCTCTCGGCTGCCGGACTCGCCGCCGCATTGGCCGTCTCGGCCATCCCGTCGGCGCTCGGTGCACAGATGCGGCCGCAGGGCCCGGGGCCGGACACGAAGAGAGTCGTGGTCACCGCGTTCCGCGGCGATCAGGAAGGGGGCGTCAAGCTCGCCGAGGAGATCCGGAGCCGGATCTCGAGCGATTTCAACATCCGCCAGCTGATGCCGGTGTCCAAGAAGGACATCGACAACACCCTCGTGTCGTCCGGCTACCGGCCGGATTCGGCGCTCAGCCCGAACGACATTCGTGAGCTCGCCAAGCTCGTGCGCGGCGACGAGGTCATCGATGGCCAGGTCATCAAGTCGGGTGCCGGTTATCGAGTGAGCGCCCGCCTGTTCCTGCCGCGCGACGTGTCCCTCTCGCAGCCGCTGGTCACCGTCGAGAGTGGCAACCTCGGCGACGTGGCGAAGCAGATCGTCCGTGAGTACGACCAGGCGCGGAAGCAGATCCCGTCCGTCCAGGAGTGCGAGAGCGCGATCCGCGCCCAGAAGATCGATGCCGCCGTGGCCGCTGCGCGCAAGGGCATGTCCAGCTACCCGAAGGCGACCATCGCGCGGCTCTGCCTGGCGAGCGCCTACCAGACCTGGAAGCAGGGGCCCGATTCGGCCACCAAGCCGTGGAAGGATTCGGTGCTGTCCGTCGCCACCCAGGTGACCACCATCGACAAGCAGAGCAAGCTGGGTTGGACCTTCATCTACGACGTCGCCAAGGCGAAGGGCGAAGAGGCCCGCCAGCGCGAGGCGCTCGTCCAGATGATGAACGCGGACCCGACGAACGCGACGCTTCGCGAGCAGGTGATCGCGGAGCTCGTCCAGACGGGCAAGGCCGCTGAGGCGCTCCCGTTCATCGACGATCTCGTGAAGAACAACCCCGGCGATCCCCAGTATCTACGCACCCGCTGGCTCGTTCTCCGCGCGGCGCAGCGGTGGAAGGACGCGATCGCGGCCGGTCAGGCGTACGTCGCGGCCGATCCCTCGGCGGCGGACTCGGGCTACTACCTGCGCGTGATCTCCGACCTGGCGTCGGACAGCGCGTACGGCAAGGCGGCCGAGGTGGCGGCGCAGGCGATCGCGAAGTACCCGAAGAGCGCCAGCCTGTACCTCCTCAAGGCTCAGAACGAGCGTAAGGCCGGCCAGCTCGACGCCGCGATTCAGTCGCTCCGCAAGGGTCTTGAGCTCGATCCGAAGGCGCCCGGCGCCAACCTGCTCCTCGCGCAGATGAACGTCGACACCGGCAAGCTCGACGAGGCGATCGCCGCCGTGAAGGCGGACGTGGCCGCGGATGCGAGCAACAAGGAGCGTGACGCGCAGTTCCTCCTCGGATTGGGCAGCAACGCCTACAAGGCCGGCGTGGCGTCCAAGAAGCCTGAGGACTTCCAGAAGGCGGTCAAGCTCCTCCAGGCGTCGGACGAGATCAACGCGAGTGCCAACGCGAAGTTCTTCCTCGCCGTCTCGGCGTATCAGGCGCTCGCGCCGTCGCTGCAGCAGGGCAAGAACTGGAAGTGCGCCGACGCGCGCTCGGCGGAGGCCCTGCTGACGCTCGTCAGCGCGAACATGCCCGGCGGCGGCTCGGTGAGTCCGGAAGCGGCGGGACAGATCATGGGTGCGGTGCCCCAGGCCCAGCAGTACATCGACGCTCAGAGCAAGCGCCTCTGCAAGTAAGATCCGCGACCTCCATCGCGCGAACGCCCGGCATCCTTTCGGATGCCGGGCGTTCGACTTTCCCGGTCGATCTCGACGCCTTACGCCGGTTCCGGCTCCTCGCCGGGCAGGTGCAGCACGTGCACCAGCAGGTCGGCGCGACGCGCCCGGTAGTCGCACACCGTCGACAGGGTGCTCTCGCCGTCCAGGTTCACGGTCAGCGGGTCCGAGCCGGTTACCTTGAGCCAGGGAAGCTGGGCGTAGTGCACACCCGGCAGGCCGAGATGCTCGCCCCGCTTGACGCTCATCGCCAATCGCGCGAAGTCACGACGCGACATCGCCTCGATCACGCACAGGTCGAGCAGCCCGTCGGTGACGCTCGCGTCAGGGGTCATGATGTTGCCGCCACCGGTCACCCGCGCGCTGCCGACCGCGAAGGCCAGGAACTCGGTGTCCAGGCTGAAGTCGGCGCTCGCGAAGCTCGCCCGCCGCGCCGGCTCGCCGCCCGCCAGCTTGCGCACCGCGGTGATCGCATAGGCGAGCGGCCCGAGCGACGCCTTGAAGTCGGCCGGCGTCTCTGCCGTCGCCTCCGCCCCCACGCCCCCCGTCGAGACGTTGACGAACCGATGGCCGTTCATGGACGCGGTGTCGATGCGCACGGGCTTGCGCCGCAGGATAACATCCATGGCATGATCCGCGTCCTCGGGGATTCCCGTCTGCCGAGCGAAGTCGTTCGCCGTGCCGAGCGGCACCACGCCGAGCGCCACGTCCCGCCCATCGAGACCATTCACGACCTCGTTCAGCGTGCCGTCGCCTCCACAGGCGATCACGACGTCCGTGCCCCGGTCAGCCGCCTCGGAGGCGAGGTGGATGCCGTCGCCGGGCTCCCACGTGACGCGCACGTTGACCGCGTGCCCGCGCTGCCGCACCCACGAGACCACGTGGCGCAGCTCCGGCCGGTCGGCGCGGGCGCCATGAACGATGAAAGTCAGGTGCTGCCGAGCTGGCATCCGGTGACGCGGGTGAGCGTGAGGCATCGACGGACGCCGTGCGCGGCCGCGTCGTAGTATGACTGCAGGATCGCCGAGCTTCCACCAGGGTCCGCCGGCGCCCTGGCAGACCGACTATCATTCCCCGGCGCTCGCCGAGGAGAGCGTCGAGTTGCTCCGCGGCTCGGCGCTCGTCCTCGACGGTACCCTTGGCGGCGGCGGTCACGCCGCGGCGCTCCTCGAGAGCGGAGTCGGAAAGGTGATCGGCATCGATCGCGACCCGGAAGCTCTCGCCGCGGCGACCGCCCGTCTCTCGGACGCCGCCGCTAGTGGTCGCTTCGCCGCCTATCTGGGCAACTACGCCGCGATCGATGCCATCCCCGCGATCGCCGACCTCCGCTTCACCGGGATCCTGCTCGACCTTGGCATCTCTTCGCACCAGATCGACGACGCATCCCGCGGCTTCTCGTTCAGGGAGGGCGCGCCGCTGGACATGCGGATGGGCGGAGCCGGCGATGCCGCAACGAGCGCGGCGGAGCTGCTCGACTCGGCGAGCGAGGATGAGCTCGTCCAGCTCTTTCGGGATTATGGTGACGAGCCTCGCGCCGGACGCCTCGCCCGCGAGATCGTGCGGCGCCGCGCGACCCGCCCATTCCGGACCAGTGACGACCTGGTCGGGGCCATCCGCGGAGCGCTCGGTGCGCGGACAGGACCACCGGACTTCGCGCGGCTCTTCCAGGCGGTGCGTATCGCCGTCAACGACGAGCTGTCGGGGCTCGAGCACGCGCTGCCCTCGCTGCGCGACCGCCTCGCGCCCGGAGGGACGTTTGCGGTCATCGCGTATCACTCGGGTGAGGACCGCCTCGTGAAGCACGCCTTTCGCGAGTGGAGCACCGACTGCATCTGCCCGCCGCGCCTGCCGGTGTGCGCGTGCGGTGGCAACCATGCGCGCGGCGAGACCATCACGCGCCGCGCGATCGTGGCGTCGCCGGACGAGGTCGCGCGGAACCCGCGCGCCCGCAGCGCCAAGCTCCGCGCATGGCGCGCAAAGTAGACGGGAGCGGGCGACTGCGCTTCGCCCTCGTGCTCCTCGGCTTCGTCGTGATCGCGTCGGTGATCGTGCTCCGTCGCACCTACGGCATCCGTGCAGCGAGCGAACTGCAGGCGATGGAGACGAGGCGCTCCGGTCTCATCGCCGAGCGACGCCGGCTGGAGTCGGAGATCCGCATCGCGTCGAGTCGTGCGGCGCTGCAGCCGATCGCCGAGCGTCGGCTGCAGATGC
Source organism: Gemmatimonadaceae bacterium (assembly GCA_035265545.1). GTDB lineage: Bacteria > Gemmatimonadota > Gemmatimonadetes > Gemmatimonadales > Gemmatimonadaceae > AG11. Next base: position 20,290 of record DATFOL010000230.1, read on the forward strand.
ACGTTCCGAGCGAGGACCAGGTGGTGTACCTCACCCGCGGCGCCACGGGGCAGAGTGATGAAAAGCCCTAGCCGCATCGGGCTCGTCCACCTTGCGCTCGCCGGATTCTCCTTCGCGCTGCTCTTCCGGTCGGCGAGCGTGCAGGTGCTGCAGCGCACCCGCTGGACGACGAGCGCACAGCATCAGCAGAGCATCGAGGCGACGGTGCCGGCCCCGCGTGGCGACATCCTCGACGTCCAGGGCGAGCTGATGGCGCAGAGCAGGGAGACGGTGAAGCTCGAGGTCGCGCCACAGGACGTTCGCGACCGCCGGGCGCTCCGCGCGGCGCTGCTCAAGGCGGCGGTGCCGGCCGAGTGGGCCGCGCGCGCCACCGACGTCTCGCGCAAGTGGGTGACGCTTCCTGGCCGGTACGTCGCGTTGAACGTGGCGCACATCACGGCGATGCGCGGTGTGCATACGACGTCGATGATCGAGCGGACGTACGCGTTCTCACAAGGCACACGTCGCATCGTGGGCCGGGTGGACGAGAACGGCGTCGCGGTGGACGGCCTCGAGCTTGCCCTGGATACGCTGCTGCGCGGCATGCCCGGCGCGTCGATCACGATGCGTGATGGCCGCGGACGGCGCTTCGAGTCGCCGACGGCGCCGCGGCGTGCGCCGGTGCAGGGCAACACGGTGGTGCTGACGATCAACCACGAGCTTCAGGAGATCGCCGAACGCGCGCTGGGCGATGCCGTGCAGAAGATGAGCGCGGAGGGGGGCGACGTCGTCGTGGTGGATCCGAAGAACGGTGAAGTGCTGGCGATGGCGAGCCTTCGTCGCGATCCGCGCGCGACCGCGTCGACCGCGATCACGGAACCCTACGAGCCCGGCTCCACGCTCAAGCCGTTCATCGCCGCGACGCTGCTGGAGCGGAAGCGTGCCCACGAGAACGACGTCGTCAACACCTTCGGCGGCCAGATGACGATCAACGGCCGCACCATCACGGACGAGCACAAGGCCGATCGCTTTACGCTGGCCGACGTCATTCGCTACTCGAGCAACGTCGGGATCGTGCAGTTCGCCACGAGGCTCACGCCGCGCGAGGAGTACGAGGCCCTGCGCGACTTCGGCTTCGGCACGCCAACCGGGGTGCCGTATCCGGTCGAGTCGTCCGGACGACTGTACGAGCCGAAGCGATGGTCGAAGCAATCGGCTCATTCGCTGGCGATGGGCTACGAGATCGCCGTCACGCCGCTGCAGCTCGCGGCGGCCTACGTGGCGATCGCGAACGACGGCGAGCTGCTCGAGCCCGCGCTGGTGCGCGAGGTTCGCGCGCCGGATGGACGCGTCATCTACCGTCACGAGCGGCGGGTGGTACGGCGCGTGCTCTCGCCGGACGTCGCGCGGCGAACGCGGAAGATGCTGCTCAACGTGGTGGAGGGCGGAGGGACGGCCTCGAAGGCGGAGCTCGAGACGTTCACGCTCGCCGGCAAGACGGGCACGGCACGCCGAACGGTACAGGGGCGCTACGCCGCGTCGCAGTACATCCCGACTTTCGTCGGGCTCTTTCCCGGTGACCAACCCCAATTCGTCATCCTCGTGAAGCTCGACAACCCGCGCGGCGCGTACTATGGCGGTCTCACCGCCGCGCCGGTGACGAAGGCGGTGCTCGAGGCGGCGCTCGCGTCGCGGAACGCATCGCTCGATCGCGGCACGCTCGCGGCGGTTCGACAGGACGCCGCGCCAGATTCGTCTCGCGACACCGCCGCCGCGCTGGCCGACGCTCGGGTCGCCGCCGAGACACTCGCCACCGCGCCGGCGCGCCGGAGCGCCCGTGCCCTCACGGCGGAGCGCGCCGCCAAGGACTCGGGTGGCACGACACCGTTCGTCGCCACGCTCCCCGCACCGCGCACGGCTCGCGCGGCGGTGCAGCCGCCGCGGCCCGTGCCCGATGTGCGAGGTCTCTCCCTGCGCCAGGCCGTGCACGCGCTTCATGCCGCCGGCTTCCATGTTCAGCTCCAGAGCGGCGCGGAGATGGCAACGGCGCCGGGGCCCGGCGCGATTCTGCCCGTGGGGACGGTGGTGCGATTGGCGGGCACGCGATGAGTCGTGCGCTCGCCGACATCCGCATCGCTCTCGACCGCGCCGGCCTGCTGACCGGCGAGACGGGCGCACTTCCCGGTTCCGTCGAAGCGATCAGCGATGACAGCCGGCTGATCCAACCGGGTTCGCTGTTCCTCGCCGTGCGCGGCGCCGAGCGCGACGGACACGCGTATCTGGCACTCGCCGCCGAACGAGGTGCGGCGGCGGCGATCGTGGACGATGCGTCGCGCACCACGCTTCCCGCGCTCGTCGTCTCGGATACGCGCCGCGCCGCCGCCGTCGCCGCACGTGCATTCTACGGCGACCCCGCCGCCGCGCTCCGGCTGGTCGGCGTGACGGGGACCAATGGCAAGACGACCACCGTCGGCATGCTGCGCCATCTGCTCGACGAGGCGACGTCGAGGGCCGCGTCGATCGGCACGCTGGGCGTGCTGGTCGGCAGCGCCGGCGAGCCGCTCGATGGAGGCAGTGGCCTCACCACGCCAGGCCCGGTGGAGCTGCAGCGAGTGCTGCGCGTCCTGCGCGACGACGGCGTGCGCACCATCGCGATCGAGGCGTCGTCGCACGCCCTGCATCAGCGGCGCGTCGAGGGGCTCGCCTTCGCCGCGGGGGTGTTCACGAACTTTACCCGCGACCATCTCGACTACCACGGCACGATGCAGGAGTACTTCGCCGCGAAGGCGCTTCTGGTCACGCAGCTCGATCGCGACGGCGTCGCCGTGGTGAACGCCGATGATCGCGCGTGGGACTCACTGCCGTCCGCGCCG
>DATFOL010000231.1:0-17768 GCA_035265545.1 Gemmatimonadaceae bacterium
ACGTTCACCCGGATCGTCGAGGCTTACCATGTGCTCGCCGATCCGGAGCAGCGCGCCCGGTACGACCTCGTGTACGAGCAAGTGAAGGCGGCGCGGTGGCGGATCTTCGACCAGGAGACGACCCACAGCGAGATCGCCGCCGACACGCGCATACGCGACGCCGTCCTCGCGCTGCTGTATGTGGCACGACGAAACGACTGCGCGAACCCCGCGATTGGAGCCGTGGAGCTCGAGCGTACTCTCGGCTGCCCCGAGTCGCTCATGGCGTTCCATATCTGGTACCTGCGCGAGCAGGGACTCATCAAGCGCAACGAGTCCGGCGGGTTCGCCATCACGGCCGCCGGTGTCGATCGCGTGCTGGAACGCGGCGGACCGGGGAAGCCCCACACCAATCTCATTTCGGCAGGCGAGTCGACGAACGGGCGGGCGGCGATGGCTTGAACGGGTTGCTCGTTGATGTGTGACAGGGGACGTCGTCGTGAGGCTGCGTCCCCGCCGAGCACACCTGTTGGCCGTGCGCCGACACCTTGGTGCAATTGAACGATGAGTCCCGCGGGCAGAGTGTGCAGCACATCCAGCACGCACTCCCTGCATCGCGAGCCACACCGCGGTGCTCCCGCATCGACCGGAGACCATCGTCATGACCACCGCGTACCTCGCCCGCCTCTCGCTCGCGGGTCTCGTCGTCGCCACCCTCGCCGGCGGACCCACGCAGCTTCGGTCCCAAGCGGGGTCGACGAAGCCGACGATCATCCTCGTCCATGGCGCGTTCGCCGACGGCACGGGCTGGCAGCACGTCATTCCGCTCCTCGAGCGCGAGGGCTACAACGTCCTCGCCGTGCAGAATCCCCTCACCTCGCTCGCGACGGACGTGAGCACCACGAAGCGGCTGATCGACGCTCAGCGCGGACCGGTGGTGGTCGTGGGGCACTCCTATGGCGGCGCGGTGATCACCGGCGCCGCATCGGGAAACCCGAACGTCAAGGCGCTGGTATACATCGCCGCATTCGCGCCGGAGGCCAACGAGCCCGTCGGCGCGTTCGTCGAGAAGTATCCCTCCCAGCTCGGCGCTGCGCTCAAACCGGATGCGGCGGGCTTCCTGTACATCGATCGGGCGAAGTTCCGAGACGTGTTCGCGCGCGACGTGTCGGCCAGTGACGCGAGCGTGATGTCGTCGGCACAGAAGCCGATCACCGGCAGCGTGTTCGGCGAGTCGGTGCCCACGCCGGCATGGAAGACGATTCCGGCGTGGTACATGGTCGCCCAGGAAGATCGCGCGATCAATCCGGATCTCGAGCGCTTCTACGCGAAGCGGATGGGCGCGCGCACGATCGAGGTGAAGGCGAGCCACGTCGTGTTCGTGTCGCACCCGAAAGCGGTCGCAAAGCTGATCGAGCAGGCGGCGAGCGCCTCGGCGCGCACGGCCTCACGCTGAGAGGGACTCGTGTCGGGAGACATCGACCATGGCCGCCGCCGATTTCTGGGCAGGGCGGCGGCCACCATCGCCGCCGGCCGGCTGGGGATCCTCGGCGCCGCAATGCCGTTGATCGACTGCGCGGCTGGCCGACTGCCAGTGGAGGGGAACATGCCGACCTTCGATGGAGCGACGGGCTGGCTCAACTCCGGACCGCTGACGCGGGACGCGCTCCGCGGCAAGGTAGTGCTCGTCGACTTCTGGACGTACTCCTGCATCAACTGGATCCGCACGGTCCCGTGGCTGAGAGCCTGGGAGAGCAGGTACCGCGACCAGGGGCTGGTGATGGTCGGCGTGCACTCGCCGGAGTTCACGTTCGAGAAGGACGCGGCGAGCGTCGCTCGGGCGACGAAGGCGATGGGCCTCCGCTACCCGATCGCGATCGACAGCGACCACGCGATCTGGAACGCGTTCGAGAACGCGTACTGGCCGGCGCTCTATCTCGTGGACGCGCAGGGGAAGATTCGCTACCACCACTTCGGCGAAGGGGCATTCGAGCAGATCGAGTCCAACATCCAGCGCCTGCTCGTCGAGGCCGGCGGCAAGCCGAGCGAACGAGGAGCGGTCTCGGTCGACGCACGTGGCGTCGAAGCGCAGGCGGATTGGAGCTCGCTCCGCTCGCCGGAGAACTACCTCGGCTACGACCGCACCGAGCGCTTCGTGTCACCAGGTGGCCAGGTCCTCGGCGTGCTGCACCGCTACGCGATTCCCGCACAGCTCGGGCAGAACGAATGGGCGCTGGGCGGTGAGTGGAAGGTGGACCACCGTGCGATCGCGTCGAGCCGCTCCGAGGCTCGGATCGGCTATGGATTCCACGCGCGCGATCTGCATCTGGTCGCCGGTCCGGCAGCTCAGGGGAGGAGCGTTCGCTTCCGCGTGTCGATCGATGGACGCCCGCCCGGATCAGCGCATGGCGTCGACGTCGACGCCGATGGCAACGGCACGATGACCGAGCGGCGGCTGTACCAGCTCGTCCGAGAGACGGGGCGCATCGGAGACCGCCAGTTCGAGATCGTGTTTCTGGATCCGGACGTCGAGGCGTTCTCCTTCACATTCGGCTGAGGTGTCGCGCTGACGGCGTCACGCCCGCGACGAATGGGTGCTCAGCGCCAGCCACCACCCGCTGCCGCAGCCGCGGAACGGGTGGGCACCGGCTGGGGTGCGGGTGCGGCGGCCACGATCGCGTCGCCCTGAAGCACCGACAATCCGGAGCCGACGCGCAGACGCGCCGCGACGTTCACGAGCTCGGCGAGGGAATCGACTCGCATCTTCCGCATCACCTTACCACGATGCGCCTTCACGGTGATCTCGCTGATCCCGAGCTCTCGCGCGACCTGCTTGTTGAGCCGGCCAGCCACCACCAGCGACATCACCTGCCGTTCGCGCTGGCTCAGCGAGGCATGGCGCTCCCGAAGCTCCCGCAGGACGGCCTGATCTCCGAGTGCCACATCGCTGCGAGCGATCGCGCTCCGGACGGCACTCAACATCTCCTCACCATCGAGCGGCTTGGTCATGAAGTCGGCCGCGCCCGCCTTCATCGCGCGCACGGTCGTCGGCACGTCGCCATACCCCGTGATCATGATGATCGGCATGTCGACGCGGTCGGCCGCGATCTGCGCCTGGAGGTCGAGGCCATTCACGTCGGGCAGCGAGACGTCGAGCACCAGACAGCTCGGCGCGTCGACTCGGGGGCAGGCGAGAAACTCTCGCGCGGACGCGAACGTCCGCGCCTGCAGACCGGCACACTGGATCAGCAGCTCGAGCGACTCGCGCACGGAGACATCGTCGTCGACGACGAAGACGACTGCGGAGCGACGATCGGTTGCTGGCTGGACTCTGGACGACGTGAACATGCGGCGGCACCGGCGTTCGGGGTGAATCGCTGATCACTGGGATCGGCCTTCACCGTGCATTACGTCGCAGCAGCAGAAAATGAAAAGCGCGCCGCCAGGAGAGACGACGCGCTCGTGTCGATCCAATCGAGCCCGCTACTTCTTCACACCATCGACGACGGTGCGTGCCAACACGAGCCCTCCGACGACGGGAAGAAGGTCGACCCGCCCGAAGAATTGCACGTCCTGCCGGACCAGCAGTGCCGCGTAGCTCGCACCGGTGTGCGTCCAGCTACTCCAGGTACCGTCCGGCTGAATGGGGATCACCGCGTCCGGCGACGGCTGCCGATACCAGACGTCTGCACGCGCGTAGAGGATCAACAGGTCATTCGGATTCCTGTTCCCGATCACGCGCCCGCTGATCTCCGCGCGCGTGTCCGTGCCGCCGCTGGGCTGCCACGGAGGTATCTGTGTGATCGTGATCTCGACCACCGGGCGCGCCGCCAGGGCGCGCTGTACACGTTCCTCGTCGAGCTTCACGTCGATCTCGGCATGTCCCACCTGCACGTCGCCCCGCCACACTTCGAGCGTGATGCGGTCCTTGATACTCCCCTCGGCGAAGGAGAAGTGGGTCTCAGCCGTATCGGACTGCTGGGGATCGCACTCGCCCGCGACGGCAAACCACTTGTAGCGCAAGCCCGACGTCGCGCCTGCCAGCTGCGCCCGGACGTTCATCGTCGGATCCGTGAGCATCGGCCGGGGCGAGGCTTCGAGTCGCACCTGAACCGCGTCGGGCGGCGCGCACGAGGTGACCGCCGCGAAGTAGAGAGCGGCGAGCAATGCGCGTCGAAAGGAGATGTGGCGGCCGTGCCGGGACACGCGGCGACGATTCGCGGTCGACGTTCTGCCGAGCACGTCAGCCATGGGGAAGCCGAAAGAGGTATGACAGGAAGTACCGCCCCACCCGCTCGCCCGGTATGAGCTCGCGGCCGAGGAAGCGGTGCCGCCGCGCCACCCAGACCGTCCCTTCCTCCTCGGTGGAGAAGGTCTGGCGATGCAGGCGGCGCAGCGACAGCTCGGCGCGCGGCGGAATGTCCGGGCCGAGCGCAGGTGCCACCGCGGCGCGCCGGTTCGTCCAGAACTCCGATTCGAGCGTCACGACGAACGCTTCGGGCCTTTGCGTGTCCAGGCTGACCCAGAGCTCGTACGGTGAAGCGGAGGAGGGTGCGACCACCATCGGTGCGACTGGAGGAGCGAGCACGTCGCGTATGTCGGGCAGAGCCGCGACCATCACTGCGCTCACCGCCAGCGCGAGCAGGTTGGTGCAGAGCTGGGCAACGTTTCGCATCCCGGATGCGGCATGGACGGCCTGCGCGATGCTGCGGCAGCGCGTGATGCGCAAGGGACGGAGCTCCGCGGCGAAGCCGAGCGGTCCACGAGGCGAGCGAGCTGGCGTCGCACGCCCCGCTACTCCGTGCGCAGCCTGAACCTCGATCGAGATCGGTGACGCCAATCCTTGCGCGTGGCGCTGACGCGGGACGAGCATCGCCCGAACGCCCGCCGTCTGCCGCACCGCTCGGATCTTCGCCTCGAGCATCACGGGCTTGATCTGTCCGCTCGCGGTCACGACGCCCGTCGCCGCCCATCCGCCCGCGTGCGCTTGCAATCCTCCGATCGCCTGACTCCAGAGCCACGTCGGCGTGCGCGCGCGCGATTCGGCGCGATAGGTGGCGAGAAGAGTGTCGAGGCAGAACGGAAGGCCGGCAGATCCTCCGCGCAGGGTGAGACCGCCGTTCACGCGCAGTCGTACCTGGCTCGTCTCGAGGCGCGCCCGCCACCGGTGTCCCTCCCGCCAGCCGCGCACCACCACCACGGTTGCGGTCGTGAGCGCGACGAGCGAGAGCGTGCACCAGAGCGCGGTCAGCGTCGCACCGAGCGGAACGAGTCGCACGCCGGGATCGGGACCGATGAGCAGCCAGACGATCATCCCGGCGACAGCGAGCCATCCAAGAGCGAGGGCCACCGCGAGCGTGCGCGGGTACGGACGGCGCCCGCTCGCGAGCCAGCGCGCGAGCAGCGACGCGAGCCCTGGACCGGCGAGCACGCTCATCGCCGCCTGACGCGAGACCTCGAGGTCGACCTCGCTCGCATGAAAACCCTCGGCAATGAAAGCGGATGCAGTTCCTTCCGCATCCGGGGGCAGCATGATCGCTTCGACGGCTCGAACGTCCGTGGGCTCGCCGTCGCTCCCCTCCGCGAGCACGATCGCCGACACGCCCTCTGCGCCGTAGGTGGATCGGTAGCGCGCGAACGCTGGCCAATCGCGGAACGGCGGCACGTCGGCGAGCTGGCCGAGTGCGAATGCCGGCGGAACGGGAGCGCCCCCGAGCTCGACTTCGCGGCACCAGCACCGGGCCAGCCACACGACGAATGCGCGCTGCGAGCGTTCAGTGGCCCCCGCTCGCGCGATGCTACGACGCTCGTCCGCCGAGGCTTCGTGCCTGAACCACTCGTCCCAGTGACTGGCGAGCCCGTGCACCGGATCGTGCAGGAGCGATCCACCACGAAAGCTTTCGACGCTCCAGTGCCAGAAGCTCCAGAACCAGAGATGGTTCAACGCGCCGCGAGTGCGACGAGGCGGGTCGTTCATCCCGCGGTGGATGGGGCATGCATGATGAATCGAAATGGCATCCGGTCGCTCACGCGGAGCTCCGACCAGATCGACTCGAGCCACTCGGGCAGCTCCACCTCGAGATGGTACTCGTGGCCGGTCGACTGCGAGGCCACCGCCTCGAGCAGCGGCCGCGATTGGTCATCCGACACGAATGTCACCTCCAGCCTCGGTTCCGCTACCGCGCTGTCGGCATCGAGACGGAAGCGCATCCGGAGCCGGCCGTCACGAACGCTCAGATAGAGGACCCGTGCCGAGGACTCGACTTCCTGCGCGACGCGCACGAGCAGCGCGGGGACGGGATACGGACCCTGACCCTGCGTCGGAGTCGTCGCCGCGTGGGCGTACACGAGCTGCTGGCCCCGCAGTCGCTCGACGTACGCCGCGAACTGCTCGGGTAGCCTCTCCCACCACGGCCGCGCCAGCGCGATGAGCTGCCTCGCCGAAGGCGCGGGCGGTGCGTCGGCCTCCGCGCGTGCGGACCGCCACCGAAGCAGGCGTTCGACGTCGTATTCGGAGCTCATCGTATCTCCTCTCGCGGCGGCTCGTGACGCCAGTGCTGCAGGTGATGCCGCATGTCGGCGAGCGCATCGCGCACCCAGCCGCTGACCGCCTGCTCGCTGCGTCCTTCGCGCTTCGCGATCTCGGCCGCCGATTCATCCTCCAGGAATCGCGCGATCAACACCTCGCGATGACGTGGCGTCAGTCGTCCCAGCGCCTCGTCGAGATCGGTCGCGAGCAGCAGGCGCTCCTCCTCCGACAGCGATGTGGGATCGGGCAACAGGTCGACGAGTGGCGCCAGATCGCCATCTGAGCCCGACATCGGCGCGTCGAGCGACGTGAGACGGCGCTCGGCGAGCGGCCCCGCGCGCCGCGCCGCTCGTGCGGCGTCGCGCCAGAGATTGGTCGCGATCACCGAGAGGTAGGCACCGAAGTTCCGCTCGGGGTCGAGCGACGTACGTCCACGCAGCACGCGGCACCAGGCGGACTGCGCGAGCTCGTTCGCTTCGTCGCCATTGAGCGTCAGCATGCGGCACCGTGCAAAGAGCTTTCTCCAGTGGCGGGCGACGAGGGCGTCGAGCGCGCGCTCATCCATCGGGTCCCGACGAACCGCGTCGATGAGCCAGGCGTCGCTCCGGTCATCCACATCGGGCGCCGGCACCGCGATCGGCGTCTCGCGGGCGCGCACGTCGACGGCGTCACGCATGACGAAGGGCGACGAAGTATCGCGCGACACGAGACGATCGCAGAGCGCATTCAGCACACTCATGTGGCGTGCGGCGTGGCGGTAGATCGGTGTTGCCCATGCTCGTCGTCGCCTGGGCGACGCCTCACTCTCCTGTAGTACGCCGAGCGCTCGAAAGCTGAAAGCGCGCACCCGGGGCGCCTGCGTCGCCGCCAGGGGAGCTCGATGAATACGTGTGTCGGGAGCGCCCAGCAAGGGCGCGCCGTCGACTGTGACAATCGCCGACTTCGTCGCGTGCTCCGACGAATTGCTCACCGACACCATGGTGCAATGGAGCACGGACCCGAGTGCACGCATCCATGCACTCGCGTCCGAGTGCATCGGATCCGCGCAACCGACCATTCCCTTCGCAGGAGCTGACCATGGACCACACCGCTGCAGTCCCGCGACCGCCCGTCTGGGCGTGGCTGTGCGCTCCGGCGCTCGGCCTCCTGACTCTCGTCGCGACGTCCGCGTTGGCGCAGAGCGCGTCGACGCCTCCGGCCACGTCGAGTACTCAAACGTTCTCCAAGGAGGCCCGCATGACGGCACTCCTTCCAGCGCCGCTCGCCGCGGCCGAAGCCAATGCGATCCGCACCTTCCGCGTCAACGTGCCGGAGGCAGCCATCGCCGACCTGCGTCGACGGATCGCGGCGACGCGCTGGCCCGAGGCGGAGACGGTGAAGGATCAGTCACAGGGCGTGCAGCTCGCCAAGCTCAAGGCGCTCGTGCAGTACTGGGGAACCGACTACGATTGGCGCAAGGCGGAAGCGAAGCTCAATGCGCTGCCACAGTTCGTGACGAACATCGACGGCCTCGACATCCAGTTCATCCAGGTCAAGTCCCGCCATCCGAACGCCATGCCGCTCCTCATGACCCACGGCTGGCCCGGATCGCCCCTCGAGTTGCTGAAGGTCATCGGCCCGCTCACCGATCCAACAGCGCATGGTGGTCGGGCGGAAGACGCGTTCGATCTCGTCATCCCGACGATCCCCGGGTACGGATTCTCAGGCAAGCCGCAGAGCACGGATTGGGGGCCGCTCCACATCGGCACGGCCTGGCACGAGCTGATGCAGCGATTGGGCTACAAGCAGTATGTGTCGCAGGGCGGCGACTGGGGCGCGATCATCTCCGAGGTGATGGCCGTGCAGGCGCCACCGGGATTGCTCGGCATTCACATCAACATGCCGGGGACGGTGCCGCCGAGTGTCGTCAACCTGGTGCGCACCCGCCAGCCCGTGCCCCCCGAGTTCTCCGCGGCGGAGAAGGCCGCCTACGCCGGACTCGACATCTTCTACAACAAGGGCTTCGGCTACGCCGAGATGATGAACACCCGTCCCCAGACGCTGGGCTACGCGCTCGCGGACTCGCCGGTGGGGATGGCCGCCTTCTTCTATGAGAAGTTCTCGACATGGACGCATACCGGCGGCGAGCCGGAGAAGGTGCTGACGCGCGACGAGATGCTCGACAACATCACGCTCTACTGGCTCACCAACACTGGCGCATCGTCCTCACGGTCGTATTGGGACGCGGCGCAGGGCGGCGGCGGCCCATTCACCCGCTTCGAGATCACCAAGGTGCCCGTGGCCGTGACGGTGTTTCCCGGCGAGATCTATCAGGCGCCCCGGAGCTGGGGCGAGCAGAGCTTCAAGAAGCTCATCTACTGGAACGAGGTCGAGAAGGGCGGTCACTTCGCGGCGTGGGAACAGCCGGAGCTGTTCGCGACGGAGATTCGCGCGGCGTTCAGGTCGCTTCGCTAGTGTGCTGGTCGCCTCGCGAAATTCCTCTCCGCGAGCCATGAGGAACGAGACGCCCGCCAGGTAGCTGCCTGGCGGGCGCTTCTGCATCGCAGCACGGTCGACGGACCGACTACTTCGCCGCCTCTCCGCCCGACGTCCCACGCCGAGAGACCAGCTCGAGGATCGGCATCTCGATCATCATCCCCGCCGGCGCGTCGTAGTTCGACAGCACCACCACCGTCCACTGGTCGTCCCACACCATCTGCAGATCCGCGTCGTGTCCGGTATCTGGGTTCGACCCCGAGTGTCCGACGACGCGCTTTCCATTCATCGGCCGTTCGAAGAAGCCGAGCGCGTACTTCATCGGACCGCCCATCGTCACCTCACCCCTGGTGATGCTGTCGGCGATCGCCAGCGGCACGAGCTTCCCGGTGCGTAGCGCTCTCGCGAATCGATAGAGATCGTCCGCCGTGTACGCGCCGCCGCCGAAGCCGAATGCGCGCTCCTTGCCGCTGCCGCCGCCCTCACCGCGCACCGTCGCCGGCCGGCGTGGCTCGACGCCGAGCGGGTCGAGCTCGGTGAAGCGCGCGTAGCCCACGGCGCCCTTCTCCTCGGGGAGCCGCATCCCGGCCGGGCCCCACACGTTCCTGCGCAGGTACTCCTCGAACGAGAGCCCGCTCAACCGCTCGACCACCGCGGCGAGCACGGCGAAGTTGCCGTTGCTGTAGTCGAAGCTCCTTCCATGGTTCGCGTTGAGCGGCGCGTCGGCGAAGTCGGGGAGCATCGCCTCGTGCGACGCGTACTGCTCGCCGTGGCCGTACCGCTTCGACAGGAATGGGTCGGGGACTCCCGCGGTGTGCGTCAGCAGCTGGCGGATGGTGATCCGCTGCGCGGCCTCCCTGTTCGGGTAGCTCGGCAGCACCTTCGCGAGCGTGTCGTCCCAGCTCAGCTTCCCGCTCGACACGAGCTGCGCGATGGCGACGGACGTGAACATCTTCCCGAGCGAGTACGTCTGGTGCGGCGTGTCCGTGGTGTTGAGCCGGTTCTGCTCGCGGTCGGCGTAGCCGTAGGTCTCGTGCACGAGCACCCGGTCGCCGTGCGCGACGAGGACGACGCCGCTGAACCGGTCGGAGTCGGCCGCTGCCTTCACCTTCTCGCGAACGACCTCGGCGATCCGGTCGTCGCTCAGCGAGCCGGTCGCCCACGACTTCGGCGGGCCGCCCATGCTCGGCTGCTCGAGCGCCATCATCGTCACACCGGCGATGCGGGTGCTGTCGCCCGCCACGGGCTCGAGCTCCATGGCGAGCCACCGCTTCCCGTTCCGCGCCTGGGTCATCATGCGGAGCGCGCTGCCGGCCATCATGGCGCGCTCCAGGCGCAGCCCGCCGCTCTGGGCGTGCAGCTTGACGAGCATCCCGGCCATCTTCTCGGGGCTCCGGCCGCGCACATCGCGGCCGAGGTGCTCGGCGACGAACCGGGCGACGGACGCGGAGTCGCCGGCGTCGACCGCGTCGAGGAAGCGCTGACCGAGCCGGCCGATCGGGCTGTCGGGAAGTGTGACCGCCGGGCTGGGCGCACCGGCGGGGGCGACGGTGGTCTGGGCGGCGGCGACGGCCGGGGTCGCGGCCGCGAGGGCGAGGGACAGAAAGTATGGTCGCATGGGAGGGCCTGAGGTCGGAGTTCTGGTTTTCCTTCCTCCTCACAACACCGCCCGAGCCGATGGCGTTTACTCGGCCGCGAAAGAATTTTCGGGGGTGTCGTTTCTCACCACGCTTCGCTCCGGGTTCACCTCCGCGGTCTCGCGGCGCGCCGTCACCGCGCCCGTGCGGACGCCGGCCGAAGAGTCGCGAGCGGCGCTGCTCGAGCGGCTCTATCGCGAGCACGCCGACCGCATCTATGGATTGTGTCTCCGCATGAGCGGAGACCGCGTTCGAGCCGCGGAGCTCGCGCAGGACGTCTTCGTCCGCGCGTGGGAGCAGCTCGACCGGTTGCGCCCCGACAGCGACGCGGGCGCGTGGCTCTGGCGGCTGGCGACGAACGTCGTGCTCAACGCGATGCGCGCCGACCGGCGACGGCTGGCGCGGGTCGCGCCCGTGGCCGATCCGGCGCTGATCGAGCGGCCGCAGACGGGAACGCCCCTTCCGGTACGCCGGCTGTCGCTCGACGCGGCGATGGCGCGCCTCCCCGAGCGCGCACGCGAGGTGTTCGTGCTGCACGACGTCGAAGGGTTCGCAAGTCCGGAGATCGCGCAGATGCTCGGCGTGGCCGAGGGCACGGTGCGGGCGCACCTGCACAAGGCGCGCACCCAGATGCGGGAGGCGCTGCGATGAGCGCGCGCGAGGCGATGCACCTCACCGACGAGCAGCTCGACGACTACGCCGACGGCGTGATGCCTGATGCGGAGCACGCGAGCGCCGACGCGCACCTCGCGGCGTGCGAGCGGTGCCGGCGTGCGGTAGGCGATACGCGCGAGGTGCTTGCGTGGGCGACGCAGGAGCGCGCGGTCGCGACGGCGCCCGTCGAGCTGTGGCCACTCGTTGCGTCACAGACGATCCACCTCGCCGAAGTGCGGCGCGCGGTGATCCGGTCGATGCGCGGCGTGCTGCTGGTCGGCGCGATCGTGCTCGTCGCGGCGACTGCGTTCGTCACATGGAAGGTGGCGCGGTGGACGGCGCGTCCCGACGCCAGGCCGTCGCGCGTCGAGACGCCGCTGCGGCGCGGTGGTGTCCACGCCGGGCATCCGCAGATCCCGACTGCGCCCACGCCGCCGAGGCCGCCAACCCCACCGACGCCACCCGAGTTGCCGCCCTGAGCGCGCGTGGAGCTAGCTGGCCGTGGAGCGCAGTGCGTCCCCGGCCGTCGGGATCCTGAACTCTCGTGTGTGCATCGCCTGCGCGCCGACCATCACCGCGCAGACTCCGCCGTGCTGCGCGACGTTCACGACCTGCTGCTGCGACGCGCGCGCCAGCATCGCCACGCCATAGCGGTTGGATGCGAACCCCATGACGATGTAGAAGGGCTCGACCTGCAGGGCGCCCGCGTCGTCGAGCACGTGGAAGCTCTTCACGGGGATCGGCGCCGCCTGCTGGAGCACCCAGCCGTTCGGATCGGTGAGCGCGCGCTCCAGTGCCGACTCCCACTCGCCCTGCTCGGCGGCGTGGCCGACGAGGACGCCGGTGCCGCCGTACGAGCGGTTGGGCTTGAGCACGAGCGACTCGCGTTCCACGCGCGCATGCTCGAGCAGGTCGACGCGCTCGCCGAGGGCCGACGTGGTGTACCGCGCCGAGACGAGCCGGGTCCACAGCACGTGCCGTCGCATGACCTGGCGCTCCTCCACCGTGAACAGCCGCTCGGCGAGCACCGGGTCGGTGAACAGCTCGAAGATGCTCTTCTGATCGAGCTCCGCGCTGATCGACGAGACGACGCGGTTCTGCCGCAGGAGGGTGCGCATCGGCCCCACGTCCACACCATCGTCGGCGTAGCTCATCAGATCGAGCACGCTCCCATCGCGATAAACGACGTCGACGCGCACATCGCCGTAGTAGACCTCGTCGCCGCGCTGACGGAGCTCGCTCGGGTCGGCGTGCAGCACCGAGACGCCGGAATGCTCGCGGTACCAGCGCGCGAGTGCCTCGGGCTCGTCGGGGCCCTCGGCGGCGAACTTCGGGTCGACGAGCACGATCTGTCCGCCCGGCCGTCCGAGGGTCTCGAGATGGTCGAGCAGGTCCTGGAGCAGCAGCGCGCGCATGTCGCCGGGTAGCTGGAGCCGGAGGCTCGGGTCCTGACGCAGCAGGGCAGGCACGACGAGATCCGCCAGGATGCCGATTGCCGTCGGGGCGATGTGCAGGCCGCCGATGCCGCTCAGGTTCGGCTCCATGAACTTGATCGTGTCCTTCCATACCGCCGACGTGTAGTCCACCACCGCATCGAAGCGGCCGAACAGCGGGTTCGACTCGCGATGCGCCGGAGTCCAGCACTCGCGGAGCCACTCCTCCTCGACCGGTGTGACGCGAAGAACGTCGCGCACCTCGGGCACCTCGAAGTACATGTCGGGGAGCCGCTTGATGGCGTTGACGACGGTCTGCGAGACGTAGTGGGTGTACCCGAGCTGATCCTGCCGCATGGTGAGCGGGCAGGGGAGCAGCCGGATCGTCTCGGTCACGCCGTCGCGCTGGTAGGCGAGGTGCCGGTCGGCCGACATCTGGTGCATGGCCCGCATCAGCGCGACCAGCTCGTCGGGCGGCACGCGGTCGAGCGCCTGCTGCACGCGCGTGGCGAGCCGCTGGCCCATCAGGCCGACTTCTTCGGCGGGAGAGTGCATTTGCGGGGGCGCGAGGGCGCGGGTGCGCGGGTGCGTGTGAGTGGAAGGTCCCTCGGCTATTCTATGGGTCGACCCTGACCCTGCAACCAGACAGTACAGCGAACAGCCCGTGAATCCTGAACGAGCATACGAGGAGATTGTTGGACTCTCGCGCACCGAAACGCTGCTCGCGTCGTGCCTCGACCTGCTGGAGTGGGACGAGGAGACCAGCATGCCACGCAATGGCGTCCGGCACCGCGCGGAGCAGCGCGCGTTGCTCGCCGGTCTGGTGCACGACCGCGGCACCGACCCGCGCTACGAGGTGCTGCTGAGCGCCCTCGACGGCTCGCCGCTGGTAGGCGATCCGGAGAGCCCGTCGGCGGCCAACGTGCGCGAGATCCGGCGCGCGTTCGATCGCGAGTGCCGGCTGCCGCGCAAGCTCGTGGAGGAGTGGGCGAGGGTGACCGCCATGTCGCAGCAGGCATGGGCCGAGGCGCGTCGGCGCGACGACTATCCGTCGTTCGCGCCCTGGCTCGAGCGGATCTTCGCGCTCGCGCGGGAGAAGTCGGACGCCATCGGGCACGACGGGGAACGGTACGACGCGCTCCTCGACGACTTCGAGCCCGGCATGACCACCGATCGGCTGAAGGTGCTCTTCGCCGACCTGTCCCCGCGAATCGCGCCGCTGCTCGCGTCACTGCGCGGCGCGCCCGCTCCGCCCAACCTGCTCACGCGCGAGTTCCCGGTCGGCCGGCAGAAGTTGTTCGCCGAGAGCACGGCCGCGACGCTCGGCTTCGGTCCCGATGGCGGACGGCTCGACGTCAGCCAGCATCCGTTCTGCTCGATGATCGGGCCCGGCGACGTGCGCATCGCGCTGCGCTACCACCCACGCGACTTCGGGCAGGGATTCTTCGCACTGCTCCACGAGCTTGGCCACGCGCTCTACGATCAGGGGCTCGACCCCGCGCACTACGGGACGCCGATGGGAGACGCGGCCTCCCTCGGCATGCACGAGTCGCAGTCGCGGATGTGGGAGAACCACGTCGGACGCAGCGAAGGTTTCTGGCAGCACTTCTATCCGATCCTTCGCACCGACTTCCTCGAGCCGCTGCACGACGTGACGCTCGAGGAGTTCCGCGCCGCGACGAACCACGTGGCGCCGGGCCCGATCCGTGTGAACGCCGACGAGGTGACGTACGATCTGCACATCGCGATCCGGTTCGAGCTGGAGCTCGCACTCCTCTCGGGCGATCTGCGCGCGGGTGAATTGCCGGGCGCGTGGAACGAGCTGTACGAGCGGCATCTCGGCATTCGTCCCGCCAGCGATCGCGAGGGATGCCTTCAGGATATCCATTGGTCCGAAGGCCTGATCGGCTATTTCCCGACGTACACGCTCGGCAACATCTACGCGGCGCAACTATTCGCCGCGGCGGAGAAGCAAGTCGGCCCCCTCGAGGAGTCATTCGCGCGCGGCGAGTTCCTGCCGCTGCGCGAGTGGCTGGGCGAGCACGTGCACCAGCATGGGCGGCGGTGGCCGGTCGCGACGCTGGTCGAGCGCGCGACGGGCAAGGCGCCGGACGCTTCGTATCTCGTGGAGAGTCTGGCGCGGCGGTACCGACCAGCGTAGCGCCGCATTGCGTCCGCATGTCCCGAGGTGCGCAGCGCGTCGCGGGCGCAGCGCGTCGACGAGGAACTCCGTGGGTGACTATCCGCTGCCGAGCTTCGGCGATAGCATTGCCAGCGACACGTCATTCTCCACCGCCAGGAGCCATCATGCGGCAGCTCGTGTTCTCAACCTTCCTCTCTCTGCTCGTCGTGTCGACGCTTCCCGCCCAGACCCGTACGATCGCCGAGCGGCTCGGTCATCCCCGCGACGCCAAGCTGCTCATCCTGCACGCCGACGACATCGGCGTCGCGCACTCCGAGAATGCCGCGAGCTTCGATGCGCTCGACAAGGGCGCGGTGAACTCCGGCAGCATCATGATGCCGACGCCGTGGGTGACCGAGGTGGCCGAGTACGCGAAGCGGCATCCCAACGCCGATCTCGGGCTGCATCTCACGCTCAACAGCGAGTGGAACACGTATCGCTGGGGCGGGCTCGCGCCGCGCGACCAAGTGCCGTCGCTCTACGATCCCGACGGCACGTTCCCGCGTCAGACAGAGACCGTCGCGAAGCGCGCGAAGATGGATGAGGTCGAGCGCGAGCTTCGTGCGCAGATCGACCGCGCCTACGCGATCGGGATCAAGCCGACGCACGTGGACAGTCACATGTACGCACTGTATGGCACGCCGGAGCTGTTCAGGACGTACGTCAAGGTTGCGCGGTCGTACAAGCTGCCCTTTCTCGCGGTCTTCGACTCACCGACGGCGGCAATTCGGTCGGAGCTTGCGCCAGACGACATCGTCCCCGACGCCGTGATCATGAGGCTGCAGAAGGGGACGCCCGAGGAGTGGAAGAAGTACTACCTCGACGCGATCCGGACGCTCGAGCCGGGATTCACGGTGATGCTCGTCCATCTCGGCTACGACGACGCCGAGCTCCGCGCCGTGACGGCGGGATGGGACTCGTGGGGCGCCGATTGGCGTCAGCGGGATTATGACGTCCTCACCAGTGCGGAGTTCAGGCAGGCGCTGAAAGACAACAAGGTGGTGCTGGTGACGTGGCGCGACGTCCAGAAGGCGATGTATCCCGACACCGTGAGACCATGACCCACCGCGAAGTGCGGCTCCGCGCGCTCGGCACGGCGCTCGTCCTCATGCTCGTTCCGCTAGTGCTGTTCGCGCAGGCGCCACTCACCGTGGCGTCGCCGGACGGCAAGACCCAGGTGTCGGTCTCGCTCGACGGTGGCGTCCTGCGCTACGGGGTCCGACATGACGGCGTCGATGTGGTCACGCCCTCGCGGCTCGGCTTCGCGTTCAAGAGCGGCGCGCCGCTCGGGGACAGTTTGCGGCTGGTGGACAGTCGCCGCGCGCAGTACGACTCGACGTGGACGCAGCCGTGGGGCGAGGTGTCAAAGGTGCGCGATCGGCACAATCAGCTGCAGGTCAATGTCGCCGAGACGAGGGCGCCGGCGCGTCGGTTCACCGTGACGTTTCGCGTGTTCAACGATGGCGTCGGCTTCCGGTACGAGCTGCCGGACCAACCCTCGCTCACTGACTACGAGATCTCGGACGAGCTCACCGAGTTCTCGCTTGGCGACAACGCGCGCGCGTGGTGGATCGCGTCGAACCGTCCGCGGCTCGATCGCTCCGAGCAGCTCTACTCCGAAGGTCCGGTCAGCACGCTCGACAGCGTGCAGACGCCGCTCACGATGAAGATGGCGAACGGGACGTACGTCGTGATCCACGAGGCGAACCTCGTGGATTATCCACGGATGTTCCTCGCCGGCCCGCGCATGGAGAGCCGCACGCTGCGGGCCGCGCTCGCGCCGTGGGCCGACGGCGTGAAGGTGCGCGGACGCACGCCGCTCGTCACGCCGTGGCGCACGATCCAGCTCGCCGACCGCGTCGAGGATCTGCAGCCACAAGTGCTCACCCTCAACCTCAATCCACCGAACCGGCTGGCCGCGGCGGATTGGATCGCGCCGCAGAAGTATGTCGGCATCTGGTGGGGGATGCACCTCAACACGATGACCTGGTCCTCCGGGCCGAAGCATGGCGCCACCACGGCGAACACCCGCAAGTACATCGACTTTGCCGCGGCGAACGGCTTCAAGGGTGTGCTCGTCGAGGGCTGGAACGTCGGCTGGGACGGTGACTGGATCAAGAACCAGAACGCGTTCACGTTCACGAAGTCGTATCCCGACTACGATCTGCCCGGTCTCGCCGCGTACGCGAAGTCGAAAGGCGTCGGGCTCATCGCGCACAACGAGACGTCCGGCGGCATCGAGAACTACGAGCGCCAGCTCGAGGATGCGTACAAGCTCTACCAGTCACTCGGCATCCGGGCGATCAAGACGGGCTACGTGGCCGACACGGTGGGTGGGGGACAGTCGCACTATGGGCAGTACGCGGTGCGACACCACCGCAAGGTGATCGAGACGGCCGCCCGCTACGGCATCATGGTGGATGCGCACGAGCCGATTCACGACACCGGCGAGCGGCGTACCTGGCCCAACATGATGTCGCGCGAGGGAGCGCGAGGGCAGGAGTACAACGCGTGGGGCGGCGAGGGAGGCAATCCTCCCGATCACGAGTCGATCCTGTTCTTCACTCGCATGCTCGCGGGTCCGATGGACTTCACGCCGGGGATCTTCGACCTCCTGATGAAGAGCGCGGGCGGCGGCCCTCGACCGCCGGAAGAGCCGAGGCCGCGCACCACGCTCGCGAAGCAGCTCGCGCTCTACGTCGTGCTGTACTCGCCCCTCCAGATGGCGGCGGACCTTCCCGAGAACTATGCCGGCCAGCCCGCCTTCCAGTTCATCCGCGACGTCGCGGTCGACTGGGACACCACGCGCGTGATCGACGGCGCGATCGGCGACTACGTGCTCGTCGCGCGGCGCCAGCGTGGCGCGCCGACCTGGTTCC
>DATFOL010000232.1:0-3671 GCA_035265545.1 Gemmatimonadaceae bacterium
CAGGAGCTCGGGTGCGAGATCGTGAAGGTGTTCCCCGGCTCGTCGGTCGGCGGCCCCGATTTCGTGAAGAGCGTGATGGCGCCGATGCCCTGGACGCGCATCATGCCCACCGGGGGCGTGGAAGCGACCGAGCAGTCGCTGCGCCAATGGTTCGGCGCCGGCATCGTCGCCTGCGGCATCGGCAGCAATCTCGTCACCAAGAAGCTGCTCGACGCGAAGGACTACGCCGGAATCGAGCAGAACGTGCGCACCACCGTGCAGCTCGTGAAGACCATCAAGGCCGACCTGGCCGCGAAGCAATAACGGGAGGCATCACCATGGCCGAGCTGAAGATCAGGACCGCCGCCGAGACGAAGTGGGATTGCGTGTCGTTCGGTGAGGTGATGCTGCGTTTCGACCCCGGCTTCGGCCGCGTGCGCAACGCGCGCTCGTTCCACGTGTGGGAGGGAGGCGGCGAATACAACGTCGCCCGCGCGATGCGGAAGTGCTGGCAGAAACGCGCCGCGGTCGTCACCGCGCTGCCGAAGAACGACCTCGGTTGGCTCGTGGAGGATTTCATCCTCCAGGGCGGCGTCGACATGTCGCACGTGATCTGGCGCGACTTCGACGGTCTGGGAAAGAACACCCGCGTCGGTCTGAACTTCACGGAGAAGGGCTTCGGCATCCGCCCCGCGCTCGGCTGCTCCGATCGCGGCCATTCGGCGGCGTCGCAGATCAAGCCGGGCGAGGTGAACTGGGAGAAGCTGTTCGGCGAGGAGGGAGTGCGCTGGTTCCACACCGGCGGGATCTTCGCCGCGCTCGCGCCCAATACGTCCGAAGCGGTGCTCGAAGCCGTCGAGGTGGCGAAGAAATACGGCACCGTCGTGGCGTACGATCTCAACTACCGCGCGTCGCTCTGGAAGAGCCAGGGCGGGAAGGAGGGCGCGCAGAATGTGAACCGCAACATCGCGAAGTACGTCGACGTGATGATCGGGAACGAGGAGGACTTCACCGCCTGCCTCGGCTTCGAAGTGGAAGGTGCCGACGAGCACCTCACCAACATCGAGACCGAGAGCTTCAAGAAGATGATCCAGACCGCGGTGTCGACCTTTCCGAACTTCAAGGTTGCGGCGACCACCCTGCGCAAGGCGACGACGGCCACGTTGAACGATTGGTCGGCGCTGCTCTACTACGAGGGGCAGCTCTACCAGTCGGTGCACCGTCCGAACCTGGAGATCTACGATCGGGTCGGCGGCGGCGACGGCTTCGCGTCGGGGCTCGCGTACGGCTTCCTGGAAGGGAAGGGTCCGCAGGCGGCAGTGGAGTACGGCGCGGCACACGGCGCGCTGGCGATGACGACGCCGGGCGACACGTCGATGGTGCGCGTCGAGGAGGTCGAGGCGGCGATGAAGGGGAAGGGGGCGCGGGTGATTCGGTAGAAACAGGTGGGGCGTGGGGCGTGGGGAGTGACAGCAACTACAACGGCGCCGTGACGCAGAAGCATCCCGAGGCCGTAAACGCCCCACCCCCCACTCCCCACCGCTCAATCCTTCACCGCGTCCAGCGCCGCCCGCAGCCGCGGCATCATCCGCGCGATCTGCTCGCACGATACCGCCCCAACCGACAGCCGGTGCCAGCCCGAATCCGTCTCCGAGCCGAAGGCGCGCAACGGCACCACCGCCATGCCGGCGGCGCGGAGCAGATGGGCCCGCACCGCCTCGTCGCTGTCGAGCAGCGTCCGGTCGGCGGTGACCTTTCCGTTCAGGGCGAACCGCGCGCTGAGATAGATCGCGCCTTCGGGCGCGATGGCCTCGATCGGAAACCCGTCGTCGCGTAGACCTGTGAGCCCGGCGTAGAGCGCATCCAGTCGCTCGCGCACACGCACGACCATGTCGGCGCGATACGCCGCGAACGCGGCCGCATCGTCGAGGAACGCAGCGACCGCGCCCTGCTCGGCTTTCGGCGCCCACGCCCCCATGTGGCCGATCAGCGCGCTCATCGGATCAGCGACGTCGGGTGGCGCGACGATCCACCCGACGCGGATCCCCGTCGCGGCGAGCGACTTCGACGCGCCGTCCACGTACACGGTGTATGGTGCCATCGCGGGGCGCACCTGCACGGGATGCACGTGACGCACGCCGCCGAAGGTGAGCGTCCAGTACACCTGGTCGTACATCACGTACAGTGGCCGCTCCGCGTCACGCCGGCGCGCGTTCTCCTCCAGCACGAGGTCGCAGATGCCGCCGAGGCTCTCCTCCGTGAAGGCGGTGCCCGCCGGGTTCTGCGGCGAGCAGAGAACGAGGAGCCGCGCGCCGCGCACCGCATGCTCGAGCGTCGCGCGCGTCGGCATGAATCGACTCGCCGCGTCCACTGGCACGGGCACTCCGACGGCGCCGACGAGCTGCACGTAGTACGGGTTGTTCCACGAGGGCGTCGGGTACACCACGCGATCGCCTGGATCCACCAGCGCGCGGTACGTGGCGTAGATGCCGGGTCGCGACCCCGAGCTGACGATCACCGAGGCGAGCGCGGGATCGAGTCCAAGTTCGCGGCGATAGAGACCGCGCACCGCCTCGCGCAGCGGAAGGATCCCCTCCGACGGCGGGTAGTTCGTCTCGCCGCGCCGCAGCCCGTCGACGATGCCACGTTCGACCTGCTCCGGGATACGGAACTCGGAGGGCGCGAAGTCGCCGACGGTGAGGTTGCAGATCTCGCGCCCCTCGCCGGCGAGGGCACGCACGTCGGCGGCGATCTTGAGGATCTCCGAGCCGAGGAGCGAGCTCGCGAGCGTCGAGAGGCGTGACACGGGCATGACGAAGGGTAATGCGTGGTTCGTCGCGTCTCCCACCCCTCTTCCCGCACGCCGCGTCGGATGGGGAGCGTGGCCGATCGCCGGATCGATCGTCTACAGGGGCAGCACTGTCACACGAGCCTGGAGATCGCGTGCCCGAGCATCTGGAGTCACGGCCTCTACGTGAGGCGATCCCTCGAAAGAGCTGGACCCCACCGCAGATCGAGGATCTGCCGTGCCTCGAGAGCCCCGCTCTGCAGACCGGCGTGAGCGAACGAGCCGACTCCAAGGCAGCCACGCCCGCCTGACATGAACATCCCCTGCGAAGTGCTCGCCGCACATCTCGGCGACCAGGCGGTCCTGCTCGAGCTCAATGCACGGCGCTACTATCGACTGAACGAGGCTGCGGCGGTCGCGTTCAAGGCGCTCGAGAGTGGTGAGGGCCGCGGCGGCGCGATCGATCGCCTGCTCGCGCGGTTCGAGGTCGACGAAGCACAGGCTGCCCGTGCCGTCGACGTGCTGCTCGTCGATCTGGCGGCGCGTGGGCTCGTGCGACCCGAGGCGCGCGCGTAGCTCCTCGGCCGCGCTCGGGCACGCCGAACGAAATGATCGGCGGCGCTAGCCGTTGTAGATCGTCCCGCTCTTGGCGCGGTACCGATCCAGCACCGCAACGGCCTCGTCGCGCAGCACGTTGCGGACGATCGTGATGCCGCGCTCCTCCAGGTAGCGGTACGACTCGGGAAACACAGGGCCTTCGTCGAAGCGCAGCCGCGACGCGTCCTCGCGGCCGGCTCCGTACGTCAGCCGGCGCACCCCGCTCCACAACGTCGCCCCCAGGCACATCGCGCACGGCTCGCACGACGTCACGATCTCGTGCGCCGGCAGGTGGGGTGCGTTCAGC
>DATFOL010000233.1:0-4244 GCA_035265545.1 Gemmatimonadaceae bacterium
CCGCGCCTCACGCCACAAGCCCTCCAGAAGGACAGCATGTCTCGCACCCGCGAACGCATTCTCGCCAACCTCGACGACATGTACCGCGAAGCCTTCGAGCGCGCGAAGGCCTCCGGCGACGAGTCGCAGATGGCGTCGCTCGACTTCGCGTATCGCCGCGAGCAGCTCTACTTCGAGATCCTGCTCGACGTGCGCGACGCGATCGAGCGCAAGTAGCGAGCGCGAGCCGTCCGTCACTGCTGTGACGGAGGCAGCCGGCCGAACACCGAGCCAGTCTTTCCCTCGCTCGCCTGCTGCGCCTTCGGCCAGATGAGCGACGCCACGATCGACAGCGCGAGCACGCCGAGCACCACGGCGAGCGACAGCAGGATCGGGATGTGGACCCAGTGCTCGATCATCATCTTCACGCCGACGAAGGTGAGGATCACCGCCAGCCCGTACTTGAGCAGGTGGAACTTCGTCACCACGTGCGCGAGCAGGAAGAACAGCGAGCGTAGCCCCATCACGGCGAAGATGTTCGACGTGAACACGAGAAACGGGTCGCGCGTGATCCCGAAGATGGCGGGGATCGAGTCGATGGCGAAGATGAGGTCCGTCGCTTCGACGAGCAGCAGCACGAGGAACAGCGGCGTCGCGTGGCGCTTGCCGTTCTCCAGCGTGAAGAAGTGCTTGCCCCGATATCCGTCGGTGAGCGGCAGGACGCGCCGCACGGCTTTCACGACCGGGTTCTGGTCCCCGTCGAACTCCTCGTCCTGCTTCAGTGCCATGCGCACGCCAGTGATCACGAGCAGCGCGCCGAAGACGTAGATGATCCACTCGAACCGCGCGAGCAGAGCGGCGCCGAGTCCGATGAACAGGCCTCGCATCACGAGCGCGCCGAGGATCCCCCAGAACAGCACGCGGTGCTGGTACTGCGCCGGCACGGCGAAGTACTGGAAGATCAGCACGATGACGAAGATGTTGTCGATGCTGAGCGATTCCTCGACCAGATAGCCGGTGAGGAACGTCAGCGCGGCCTGCGGCGTCGCGAAGTAGGCGAGGCCGGCGGCGAAGAGCAACGCGAGTCCCACCCAGACGGACGTCCAGACGCCCGCCTCCTTCGGGGTCACGACGTGGGGCCGCTTGTTGAAGACGCCGAGATCGAGCGCGAGCATCGCCAGCACGAAGGCGATGAACCCGACCCAGAACCAGATGTTGGTGGCGATCATGAGGAAGCCTCGAACGTGAGCCGGATACACGACGGGCGAGCCACTACGGCACGCGCGGTGTCGTAGTGGTCTCGCCCAAGGCTCACGCGCTCCCTTCAGCCGACCGGAAGCGCTCGCGCACTCCGTATTGACGATCGGCTGCTCCGGCGTAAACGCGCCGGCCGGCTACTCCCCACTGCCCGAAGGCTCGCCGATCCGATGGCGCGAGTCAAGCGGCACTTTCGCGCGGAGCGTGCCTTCGACACTCTGCGGGCATGCCTGACCTTCCAGATGCGCCAGTCCCGCTCGCAATCGTGAACGCCCGCGTCTGGACGAACGATCCACGACGTCCATGGGTTGAAGCCGTGCTCGTGCGGGCCGCACGCATCATCGCCATCGGCTCGAGCGCGGAGCTTCGCAAGCGCGCGGGCGCCGATGCGCGCATCGTGGATGCGCGGGGCCGGCTCGTCCTGGGTTCACGCGCTGACGACGTGCTCGCTCCCGGCGCGGCGGCCAGCCTCGTCATCGTGGAGCGAGGGCTCACCGGAGAGCCTCGCGTGCCGACGGACGCCTCCGCGGTGGTATTCTCGCTCGTCGACGGACGCGTCGAAGTCGATCGCGATTCGCTCGCACGCTGAAGGTTGCCGCGAGACGAGTCCGGCACATCCCGTGCGGCGACTCGCTCTCGCGAGCTACCGCCGATTCCCCGTCATGGAGCGCTCATGCCATCCCCGGTTCGCCCGACCGTGTGCGCGCAGACCATCGCGCTCCTGCTGTGCACCGCCTGCGCTGCGCCGGCGCCACATGGCGCCGACAGCACCGCCGCGCGCTCGGTGCCGGTGGATGACACGACGCGCCTCGCGCAGCTCGAGCGTGAAGCGCGCGCCGTCGTCAAGAGCGGCGGCTGCGATGCGGCGCCGTCGTGCCGCACCGCGCCGGTCGGGTGGCGAGGCTGCGGAGGGCCGCGCACGTACATCGTGTATTGCGCCGCCACCACGGATACCGTCGCCCTGCTGCGGAAGCTCGACGAGCTGAAACGGGCGGAGATGGACTACAACGAGCGCACCAGCGTGATCAGCACCTGCGAGATGCGCATGCCGCCGGAGGTGGCCGTGAGTGGCGGAACCTGCAGCGAAGCGCGCTAGATCGGCTGGGCAGCGCCCTCGGAACAACCTCGGAGCGCCATAGGCGAGTCGCCACCCGGGTGACGTCGAGTGGCTGGGCGACCCCGCACGGTCCAGGTTGGCTGGCTCGGCGTTAGAACGCCGCGATATCCGCGATCGCCCGCTTGAAGTCGCCCACCTGCGGCAGGATCGCGTCCTCGAGCTGTGGCGCGTACCCGACGAACGTGTCCGTGCTCGCCACCCGCTTCACCGGCGCGTCCAGCCACGCGAAGCAGTCGTCGGCGATCCGCGCGGCGATCTCCGCGCCGTAGCCCCACGAGATCGAATCCTCGTACGCCACGATGACGCGGTTGGTCCGCTTCACACTCTCGTAGACCCGCTCGCTGTCCCATGGAGACAACGAGCGTAAATCGATCACCTCGGTGTCGATGCCGTGCTCCTCGTGCATCTGGTTCGCCGCGGCGTAGGCGCGCTGCACCGTGGCGCCGTAGGTCACGATGGTGAGATCCGAGCCGGGCCGCACCACCCGCGCCTTCCCGAACGGGATCATGAAGTCCGGTCCGGGATACACCGCCTTGTTGTACGTCTGGCGATAGAGATGCTTGTGCTCGAGAACCAGAACCGGATCGTCGCAGCGGATCGCTGTGCGCAGCAAACCGTTCGCGTCGAGCGCCGTCGCGGGGCAGACGACGCGCAGCCCGGGACAGTGCGTGAAGATCGACGCGCCCGTCTGTGAATGGTACAGCGCGCCGCGGATGTAGCCGCCGTACGTCACGCGGATCACCACCGGCGCGGCAAAGGCGTTGCTCGACCGCCAGCGCATCGTCGCCAGCTCGTCGCGGATCTGCATGTACGCCGGCCAGATGTAGTCGAAGAACTGGATCTCGACCACGGGCTTGAACCCGCGCACGGCCAGCCCGATCGCGCGGCCCACGATGTTCGCCTCGGCTAGCGGCGAGTTGTAGACGCGATCACCGCCGAACTCGCGCTGAAGTCCCCAGGTGACCTTGAAGACGCCGCCCTTGCCCTTCACCCGCGGCAGATGGCCCTCACGCGACGCGTCGGCGACGTCCTGGCCGAAGATCAGCATCTTCGGATCGCGACGCATCTCGTCCTTCATGCAGACGTTGAGCAGGTCGACCATCGTCGTCGGCGTGCCTTCCGTTGCCGGTGCGTCCTCGGTGTCGAACGCGCTCGACGTGGGATCGACGTCGGGCGAGTAGACCCACTGATGCACAGTCTCGGGCCCGGGCTGCGGCTGCGAGAGCGCATCGTCCGTGGCGGCGAGAACGATCTCGTCCACCTCGGCCTGGATCGCGAGCACCTCGTCCATCGTCGCATAGCCCTGCGCGACGAGCCAGCGCGGGAACTGTGCGACCGGATCGCGCATCGCGTCGGCTTCGCGCTCTTCCGGCGGCCGGTACATCACCTCGTCGTCGGAGAGCGAGTGCGAGTACGGACGGATCACGTGCGCGTGCACGAGCGCGGGACCCTTCCGCTTGCGCGCGTAGTCGACGGCGCGCTGCATCGCGGCGTAGCTGGCGAGCAGATCGCATCCGTCTACCTCCTCGACGTACAGGCCCGGGAACGAGCGGACGAGCTGAGAGATCGATCCGCCGGCGGTGTTCACCTCGACCGGGACGGAGATGGCGTAACCGTTGTCCTCGATCAGGTAGACGACGGGGAGGCCGAGGTTGCACGCGGTGTTGAGCGACTCCCAGAACTCGCCCTCGGAGGTCGTGCCGTCGCCCGAGGAGACGAGCACCACCTCGTCACCATGGAAGCCTTCGGTGACGCCGAGCAGCCTGGCTCGGAGCGACGCCTCGGCGCTGCCGACGGCGTGGAGGTACTGAGTGCCGGTGGGCGACGAGGCGGAGACGATGTTGAGCGGAGCGTTCCCCCAGTGGCTGGGCATCTGCCGGCCGCCCGACGC
>DATFOL010000234.1:0-7545 GCA_035265545.1 Gemmatimonadaceae bacterium
GACACACGACGTGCAGTGCGTCGCGGCGCAGCTCGAACTCGAGCGTCGTATGCATCGCCTCCAGCTCGCCGTCGATCGCCACTGCGGTGGGTCGGCGGAGCTTGATGCGGCACCGGTCGACGAGGAAGCTGTCGAGCTGCGGGGTGCGGGCGACCGCGTCGACGCCCTTTGCGACGGCGGCGAGCGCGATCGCGAGGAGCCGGGCTCGCGTGCGACTGCGCACCACCATCACGTGCAGGCCGCGCTGCCCGCCGGCGATCCGGCTTCCCAAGGTTGGGAGCTGGAGCTCGCGCTCTCCCACGCCGATGAAGACGAGCGGGGTGCGATAGATGCGAGGCTGCCCCTCCACCTCGACCTCGACGGCGAAGGTCCGCAACTGGAAGAGGATGCGGAGCGCCGCGAGCGCCGACGCGATGCGATACGGAAATCGCTTCTCGAGGCGCTCGCGGACGCGCACGAATCGGACGTACGCGCCGACACTGCTCGTGTTGAGGAACACGTGGCCGTTGACGACGCCGATGTCGACGCCGCGGCACTTCCCCTCGACGGCGAGCCGGAGCGCCTCCGCGGCCTCCGTGCTGACCCCGAGATCCCGCGCGAAATGGTTCAGCGTGCCGCCGGGCAGGATCGCCAGCTCCGCCGGCGTCTCGAGCAGCTCGGCCGCGGCGGTGGCGATGGTGCCGTCGCCGCCGCTCACCAGCACACGCGTGGCGCCGTCCTTGACGACCTCGCGGATCGTGCTGGCGATCGCGTCCGGCTCCACGGCGTGGACCTCGAAGGCGTCGCCCTCCTCCAAGACCTTGCGAGCTTCCTCGGCGGTGCCCGAGGCCACGTTCACGATGGCGGGAATGCGACCGCTCACCTCAGCCGCGGGCCCCGATGAGCTGCCCGACTCGCGACCAGAAGCGGCGCCGGGCCGACGGCAGCGAGACGGTCGCCTTTCGCTCGAGCTTTCCCCATCCCTGCAGTCGGCCGCGCAGCGCTGCGGCGAACGAGCGCAGCACCACCCAGTACATCACCTGCCGGTACGCGAAGCGCTGGAGGAAGATGAGCCAGGTGAGGCTCTTGTCCTCGTCCTCCTCCATCAGGAAGGCAATGACCGAGGCGAGGAAGTCGACGACGAGAAAGACCGCATAGAACCCCAGCACCTGCTCCAGGTCCGGCCTGGCATACGCCAACCGCTCGTTGGCCGTCTGCACGCTGGCGTTCATCCAGATCGACACGAGACTCCATACGAACATCAGGTCGGCGATGGGTGAGATGACGGGGAGCAGCAGCTGGAACAGGAAGACGTTCGGCAACCCGATGAATCCGAGCGAGCCGTAGCGTCGCCGAAAGAAAGCATCGCGGTGCTTCCACGTACACTGCAGCGTGCCGAACGACCAGCGGAACCGTTGCTTGGCGAGCCCGCGCAACGTGTCGGGCGCCTCGGTATATGCCACCGCGCCGTCGGCGTAGGCGACCGAGAGTCCGGTGCGACGGATCGAGAGGGTGAGATCCTGATCCTCCGCCAACGTGTCTCCGCGAAATCCGCCGACCTTGAGCACGAGCTCGCGGCGCCACGCGCCGACCGCCCCGGGCACCACCGTGATGCAATCGAGCAACGAGAAGGCACGCCGGTCCATGTTCTGGCTGATCACGTACTCCAATGCCTGCCAGCGCGTGACCAGGTTGATGCGGTTACCCACCTTGGCATTTCCGGCGACCGCGCCGACCCACGGATCCTTCAACGGCTGCACGAGCTCGGCCACGGTGTCGTCGTCGAAGAGCGTGTCGGCGTCGAGCCCGATTACGATCTCGTGCTGCGCGCGCGCTATGCCGAAGTTGAGCGCGCTGGCCTTGCCACCATTCTCCTTGCGGTACGCCGAGACGAGGGGGTGGTCGCCATAGCGCTCGAGCACCATGTCCATGGTGCTGTCCTTCGATCCGTCATCCACGACGACGACCTCGAGCGGGCCGGCGTACGTCTGGCCGAGCAACGACGCGATCGTCTGGAGGATGACCTTCTCTTCATTGTATGCGGGGACGATGATGCTCACCCCGGGCGCGTAATCGGTCGCCGCGTGGCGCACCTGATGGCGCCGAAGCCGCTGGTACACGGCGAGGATGCCGATGAACACCAGGCGCGCCATGCCGAGGGCGACCGCGGCGGCGAACACCCAGTAGAGGATCGACTCGGTCGCGCCGAGCGCGGTGAATCCGGCTCGCATGAAGAAGCGGGAGACTTCCGTCCGCGCGGGCATCGGCGGCATCGCCTGTTCGCGCGTGATTCCCGCGAGCTCACTGACGAGCACGAGCGTGTCCCCGCGCGCGCGCAGCGAATCGATCAGGGGACCGAGTGCGCGCACCGTGGCGCTACGGTCGCCGCCAGAGTCGTGCAGCAGGACGATGCTCCGCGCCGAGTCCTGCTCGGTTGCGTCGGTCACCCTGGGCAGCGCGCGCTCCCGCAGCACGTTGGCGACGATGGAGTCCGGGTCGCTGACGCGCCAATCCTCCGAGTCGACGTGCAGCCCGATCGTCCAGTAGTTGCGCCGCGAGGCGATCCCGATGGGGTCGAGCTCGTCGCTCGTCGTCGGCTCCGCGTCGCCGAAGTACGGCGGCCGGAAGAACACGAGTCTGCGATCGAGCAGCGACGACACGAGCTGCGCCGTCATGTCGAGCTCGAGGATCGTGCGGGGCGCGCTCGTGAGACCGAGGTTCGGGTGGCGGTAGGTGTGGTTCCCGAGCTCGTGCCCTTCGTCGTACATGCGGCGGAGCAGCCGCTGCTCGGTGTCGATGTTCTCGCCGATCACGAAGAAGGTCGCCTTCACGCCGCGTGAGCGTAGCGTGTCGAGGATCTTCGGCGTCCACCGCCCGTCCGGTCCGTCGTCGAAGGTGAGGGCGACGCGGTGTCGGTTGCGCGCGTGGCCGCCGGTACGCTCGATGACGTGGGGAATGGGGATCCGGCCGTAGGCGGTGGCCGTGACGAGTGCCGTTCTGGGATCCACCATGACGTCGCGACGGCCCGGCGAAGGATACCCGGTGATCTGGAGGATCTCGCCCGTGCCTTCGAACTCCGTGTCGTAACCCGGCGGGATCCGACGCAGGCTGTCGACGGAGAGAAGCGTCCCGTCCGCGCCGAGCGCACGCCAGAGAGAGGGGTCCTCGCCGCCGAGTCGCCAGATGGCGTGGCCGGCCGCGCGAAGCCGATGGCCGACCTGCATCTGATTGTAGGCCGTGACGGCGTCGAGGTACCAGACGACGTGTTCCGTCGAGTCCGCGTCGATCCAGCGCAGGAACGGATTGAGCGTGCCCGGATCGAGGCGCGGCTGGGGGTGGCCGGATCCGCGCGCGACGCGCATGACCTCCTGGAAGCTCATCGTCGCCGCCTCGTTGCGCAGCACGGCGTCGGCATCGTTCCAGTCGTAGCCATAGGCGCCGACCATGAAGATCAGCTTCGATGGGTCCACGAGTCGCGCGAAGCGCTCGGCCTGCGTGACGTAGAAGCGCTGGCTCGCGACCGGTCCCGGATCGCCACTCGCGTAGTGCTCGTCGAACAGCATCGGGAACAGCTTGTCGTTCACCTCGGCCGCGCGGCGGATGTAATCGTCGTCCTCGCTCACGGCGACAGCCTGGGTGGATAGCCGTCCGATCGCGCGCATCTCCTGATGGAGCTCCTGAGCGAAGCTCAGAACGAGCGGGTGGAGATCGGGGGCGAAGTTCTCGATGTCGAGCGTCGTGCCCGCGAGTCCGTGCTGGAGCACCGCGGCGCGAAGCTGGCGCACCGCATTGGCCCTGGCGACTGGATTGCCGAGGAACCGCCGTACCGCCTCCGAGTCGAAGGCGCCGGCCGTCGAGTCTTCGCCGGCGACGACGAAGTTGCTCAGCATGATGAACAGCGATGGTCGTCGCTCGGGCGGATGCTTGCTCACCAGCTCGAGCACCTGTGGCTTGATGCGGAGCAGGAGCGTATCGCCGTTCGCCGGGAGGAACGCCCATTCGCCGATCACCCAGTCGAGCTTGTCGTAGTTGCGGGTGAGCGACGCGAGCGAGTTGTCGGCCCAGTTGACGAAGAAGCCGGCGACGATCGGCGCCGAGCGCGGGGACGCGGGCGGGGTGGGGACCGCCGCTGGCACCATGGCATCCCGGAATGGCGTCGCCGCCTCGTAGCGCCGCATCGTCGCGGCCAGCTGCCGTCGGTAGGCGAGACGTGGCCGGTCAGTGTGCGCCGACGCGGCCTGGCGAGCGACGCTCGACGACTCGGCGCGGACGTTGATCTCGGCGATCGACAGCTCGGGCGGGATCGGTGGGAAGAACAGCTCAGACGCGATCATGGCGATCGCCAGCAACGCCGCGGCGCCGCCCAGCACGAGGCTGGCGAGTCGTATCCGGCGCCATCGGCGGCCGGTGTGATCGGTGAAGACTGGCCGGTTTCCGTCGGACATTCGCGGAGCAGGGCGCGAGGAGGCGATCGCGCCAAACGTGGCGCGATGAGGTCTCCTCTAGCACGCGCTCGACGGACCGACGTAACCAACGGACCTGGATCACACTCGGCCGGTGACGGCCAACGCACGCGGCGGGGCGAGGAGCCATGCTCCCCACCCCGCCGCGCGCGTGATCTCGACTCGAGGTGCGCCGCTCCCCTAGGAGTGGCGCGCGACCGTCAGGCGGCCTGCCAGAACCCCGCGAGGGCGCGACCGTCGGGTGACTCGCGCAGCTTCTCGAAGGCGCGCTCCCGAATCTGCCGGATGCGCTCACGAGTGACGCCCATCAGCGCGCCGATCTTTTCGAGCGTCATCGGCTCGCCACTCTCGTCGAGCCCGTAGTAGAGGAAGAGGATCTTCCGCTCGCGCGGCGTGAGGTACTTCCGGAACACGCGCTCGATGAACTCCTTCATGAGCTTGTAGTCCGTGGTGTCCTCGATCTCGGTGCCGTCGACGCCAGCGAACCGCTCGCCCAGGGTCGAGGCTTCGCGATCCGACCGATCGATTGGAGCGTCCAGAGATACTTCGGTGGAGCTCATCTGCTTCGCGGCCCGGACCTGCTCGGGCGACTCCTCGAGGAGGCGCGAGATCTCGTTCTCGGTGGGGTCGCGCTTGAGAACCTGAGCGAGGATCGTCTCGGCGCGGGCCAGACGGATGAGCTGCGAGTTCTGATTGAGCGGGATGCGGACGCTGCGGGTCTGCTCGGCGAGGGCCTTGAGGACGGCCTGACGGACCCACCAGACGGCGTACGAGATGAACTTGACACCTTGATCCGGATCGAACTTCCGCACGGCCTTGAGCAGGCCTTCGTTGCCGATCGCGACGAGCTCGGAGAGATCGAGCCCGTGTCCCTGGTACTTCTTTACGTAGGAGATGACGAACCGGAGGTTCGCGGTGACCAGCCGCTCGGCGGCGGCTTCATCGCCCTTCTGGGCGAGGCGGGCGAGGCGCCGCTCTTCGGCGGCATCACTGATCAGGGGAAGTTTCTGGATGTCGTGGAGGTACTGATCGAACGCGGTGGAGGGAGACGAGCGGAAATAACCCTTGGACCTGGTCTCGGTCACTTGCTCCATACACGCCCCTTTCCTGTGCCGGAAGGTGGTCGATTGTCGCAGTCGGTGCTGGCTGCGGGCCCGCGGGGTCTCAACGGGAGCGCCAGGATAATGTCAGGGGGAAAACCCGTCAACAGCGAGTTTGCCAGAATGACCCCATGCACAGATTTGTGATGGGGCTAACTGCTGCAATGACAGACGTTTGTCGGTTACTTCGACAAAGTCGGGCGTTTTGGTGGAAATCGGTCAGTCTGGGATTGGTGCATGGATGAGCCTGCTCTAGGGGCAAAATAAAGGTGACTCCGTGCCTGAGTGATTCAGTGACTCCGTCCGTCGGAGTCACCGACCGAATTTACCAGCCCATTGAGTCACCGAGTCGCGGCGCCGAGCAGCGGCGCGCTCTCACGGTCCTGGAGGCGCCGGCGGATCCTTCATCTTTCCGCGGGTCGTCGCCATCAGGACGCCGAGGCCCAGAAGGACGATGACGCCGACCACGATCCACATCGTGGGGACGTTGAGCAGGTATGCCGCGATCGCCAGCCCGATGATCAGGATGGCGAAGCCGAGCAGGTAGGTGCCGAAAGAGGACATGGGGCTCGTCCGATGAGGTCGGCGGCTCAGGGGAGCAAAGAGCGAACCAGGCTTACCGCTTCGCGGCGAGGGCTGGAGGTGCCGCGACGCCGCCGAGCCGGCCGGTCATCAGGGTGTCGGGATGCGCTCCACGTGGGCGCGCCACAAGCACGGCGGTTCCGCGCCGGCGTCCAAACCGGCGCGCCTCCCGGCAGCTCGGCGTCCAGATGTCCAGAATCCCCTCGCGGATCTTGCCGCCGGTGTCGTCGACGAGGAAGCGACCGTAGTACTTCCGCCCGATGTACAGCTCCAGGTATCGGCCGAGCGGGAACAGCTTCGGGTCGGCCGCGACGATTCCCTCGCGGACGAGGCGGTCCCGGCGCGTCAGTCCCTGAAGACAGTACGCGGTGAGCTGGACGGGAACGGGCTCGCCGGTGCGCAGGGCCCGGGTGCGTCCCACCGCCCAGTCGCGTTTCGCGCCGCGGACGAGGGCCCCGTCGAGGCGCATCGGTGCGGCCGCCCTCGGTGTGGCGAGGGGCGCAGCCAGTATCTCCGCCGGGACCGGCGTGGTGCGAGTCGCTGTCGGCGCGCGGCTGCCCACCGTCGCGGCGGTGCCGACGCAGAGCAGGGCGACCACCGCGCCGAATGAGCGCGGACCGCCCGGCCGTCTTCGGCGGTCGTTCGTGCGCACGCGGTCCTGTCGACGCCGCGTCGTCAGGCCAACACCTCGTGTACGAGCTGATCGTCCACCGGCAGTGCCCAGCCGGAGGCTTCGCCCGCCATCGCGCCGATGCGAGCGGGCAACGCGTACTCGACGCGACCTCCGCGCGCCTTCTTGTCGAGCCGCGTCGCGTCCACGACGCGGTCCACCGGGAGCTCGCGCGGACGGGCGACGGGAAGCCCGGCGCGGCGCAGCACCGCTTCGATCCGCTGCGCCGTCCCCGCTTCGGCGACACCGAGTCGCTCGGCGATGCGCGCTTCCAGTACCATGCCGATCGCGACCGCCTCGCCGTGCAGGAGCGCGTACTCGCTCACGTGCTCCAGCGCGTGACCGATCGTGTGGCCGAGGTTGAGCGTCTTGCGCCGTCCATGCTCACGCTCGTCGGCGCGCACCACCTCGGCCTTGATCTCCACGCTTCGCGCCACGGCGTCGAGCGTGGCCGATGGTTCCGCGTCGAGCAGCGCCGGCAGGTCTGCGTCCAGCCGCGCGAAGTACGCCTCGTCGGCGAGTACGCCGTGCTTGATCGCCTCGACGAGTCCCGACCGGCGCTGCGCTAGTGGCAGGGTGCGGATCGTCTCCACGTCGGCGAGCACCGCGGCCGGCGGATGGAACGCGCCAACGAGATTCTTGCCGGCGGCGGTGTCGACGCCCGTCTTGCCCCCGACCGACGCGTCGATCATGGCGAGCAGCGTGGTGGGGCATTGCACCACGGGTACGCCGCGCATGAACGTGGCCGCGA
>DATFOL010000235.1:0-6155 GCA_035265545.1 Gemmatimonadaceae bacterium
ACGGGGCAATCGTCTACAGCATCCCGAACGTCTATCGGATGTTCGATCGCGACGGTGACGGACGCGCGGAGGAGCGGCGCGTGCTCTACGGTCCGTTCGACTACGACGACACCCACGGGATGGTGAACAGTCTCCTGCGCAACTACGACGGCTGGCTCCATGCGGGGCATGGCTACAGCAACCGTTCGGCGGTCGCGGGGACGGACGGGGACACGATCCGCATGACGTCGGGCAACACCTTCCGCTTCCGCGACGACGGCAGGCGTGTCGAGCAGCTGACCTGGGGACGCGTGAACCCCTTCGGCATGTTCGTGGATCGCTTCGGCTACTTCTACTCGTCCGACTCGCACACGAAGCCGATCTATCAGCCGATCCGCGGCGCGGAGTATCCGCATTTCGGACGACTCCCGACGGGGATCGGCTTCGGGCCGCAGATGATGGAGCACCTGCATGGCTCGACGGCGATCGCCGGCGTGGTGCTGTACGAGGCGGATCATTTCCCGGCCGCATACCGCAACAACTTCTTCGGTGGGAACGTCGTGACGAGCCGGATCAACCGGAACACGCTCGCCTGGCACGGCAGCTCGCCCGAGGCGGTGGAGCAGCCCGACTTCCTCGTGAGCGACGATCCGAACTTTCGACCGGTGGACGTCGAGCTCGGCCCGGATGGCGCGCTCTACATCGCGGACTTCTACAACCCGATCATCGGACATTACGAGTTCCCGCTCGACGACCCGCGACGCGATCGGCGGAGTGGACGCATCTGGCGAATCGTGTACACGGGCAATGATGCCGGATCGCCGGCGCGGATGCCGCGCCGCGACTGGACGCGGGCGACGATCCAGGAGCTGATCGGGGATCTGGCACACACCAATCAAAGCGTGCGCCTGCTCGCGACCAACGAGCTCGTGGATCGTGGCGGCCCAACGGTGACGGGCGCCGTACGACGCGTGGTCGAACGACGCGGTGCGCCGTCGGAGCGGCGGGCGAATGGCCTCTGGGTGTTGCACCGACTGCGCAGCCTCTCAGCGGAGCGCCTTCTCGCGGCCGCGAAGGATCGGGACGAGCTGGTGCGCGTGCACGCGCTGCGGATCATCGCCGAGGCCGCGAGTCTGGCGCTCGCCGATCGCGCGGTGGCGGAGGGGGCGCTCCAAGACGCCAGCCCGCACGTTCGTCGCGTCGCGGTCGAGGTGGTCGGCCGGCACCCTGCGTGGAGCAGCCTGCGGCCGCTGCTCGATGCACGTCACGCGGTGCCGAGCGAGGACACGCATCTCCTGTACACGGTGCGCGTGGCGCTGCGAGATCATCTCCGCGATGCGGCGATCTTCGAGCACGTGCGCGGAGCGGAATGGCATGAAGCCGATGCCCGTGCGATCGCGGATGCGGCGAGCGGCATCCCCACCACGGCCGCCGCGCGGCTCCTGCTCGCGCATCTGCAGCGAGTCTCCGAACCGCGCGAGCGCATGATCCACTACCTCCGGCACGTCGCGCGGTATGCGCCCGCCGCGGAGCTGGAGCCGTTGGCCGCACTGGTCCAGCGCGGCGTCCCGGACGACCTCGATCTTCAGGTCGACTTGCTCGACGTGGCTCGAACGGGCATCGCCGAGCGTGGCGAGACGGTGCCTGCATCGATGCGTGCATGGAGTGAATCGCTCGTCGCGCACTTCCTCGCCTCGACCTACGGCAGCGGGCTGAAGCCGAACGACGCCTGGTTCAGGCGGCACCAGGCCGCGCGGATCGCAGGCGAGCTCCGCCTGCGTTCGGCGGAAGCCGCGCTGGTATCCATCTTCAACGACACGAGCGCGGAGCCCGCCACTCGCGCCGCCACGGGGCTGGCGCTGCTGTCGATCGACCGGAACGGACACGTGACGAGCGTCGGCCGCACCCTCACGGATGATGCGACGCCCGCGGTGCTGCGCGAGCAGCTGGTCGGGGCGCTCGCTGCTACCGCACCCGAGGGGCTGCCACACCTCGCGCGCGCGCTCGGGGTGCGCTCGCCGCGCCTGCGCGAGCGTGTGTCGTACGCACTGGCGGGAAGCCCGGCTGGCGCGCAACTCCTGGTGGACGCGGTGCGCGCGGGACGCCTCCCAGCGCAGGCACTCGCCGACCCGACGTTGCGCGAGCGGCTTGTCGCCGGAAAGCCCGAATCCATTGGCGTCGCGGTGGCCGGGCTGGTGCACGCCGACTCGGCGAACGAGAGTGCACGACAGCGCCGGATCGACGCGATGCAGAGCCGATTCGACTCGCGCACCGCTTCGGCGGAGCAGGGCGCACGGGTGTTCGCGGCGAACTGCTCGGCGTGTCATTCCGTTCGTGGGCAGGGCGGGCAGGTCGGTCCGCAGCTCGACGGCGTGGGACATCGAGCGCCCGCCGACCTCCTGGCGAAGGTGCTGGCCCCGAACCGCAACGTGGCCCCGGCGTTCCGCTACGAGACGGTGATCATGAAGAACGGCGACGTCTTCACGGGGCTGTACCGGCGGGAGCAGGGAGTGAACCTGACGTTCGTCGATCGCGACGGCAGGGAGGTGAGCGTGCCGAAGTCGCAGATCGCCGAGCGCCGTGGAACCGCGTTCACTCTGATGCCGAACAACTTCATGGAGGTCGTCCCGGAGAGCGACCTGCATCATCTGGTCGCTTATCTAGGGACGCTGCGATGAGGGGGAGCGGAGCGGTGAAGGCGATGCAGCGCACGCGCACGACGAAATGGAGCGCGTTTGCGGCGGCGCTCACGCTCGCCATCCCGTCAGACAGCGCGATCGCGCAGCAGGCTCCCTCGACCCACGGCTGGATGCCTCTTTTCAATGGTCGAACGCTCGAAGGGTGGAAGGGAACGGCGCTGTTCGGAATCGAAGAAGGCGTGCTCGGGTTGCGCGCGTCGACGTCGCCAGACGCGCTATGCACCGAAAAGTCGTACGGCGACTTCGTGCTGCGCTTTCGCGCGCGCGTCTCCGATCGGAGCTCGGGTGCCAACCTCCTGTTCCGGGCCAATGGGCCGAGTGCCGAGCGGGGTGCTATCGCGCTGCGCACGAGCCTGGCGCTCGCGAGCTCGGGCACCCTGCGCAATGCGGAGGGGCGCCCGCTCGCGCACGGCGACGCCGAAGTGCTCGGGCGCATTCGGGACACGGCGGAGTGGATCGACCACGCGATCTACGCGAACGGTCGCCAGGTCCGGCTGTTCGTGAACGGTCGTCTGTTGCTGGATCACGTCGATTCAACGCCCTCTCGTCCACGCACCGGGGTCATCTGCCTGCGCGGAGGAATGACTGCCGGCGACACCGTCGGCATCCGCGACGTCGAGGTTCGTGAGCTCGCCGCGCGTCCGGAGGGTCCGCTCGCGCCGCAGTCGAAAACGGTGCGGTTCAGCAAGCGTGTCGTGAGTCCCGAGTTCGTGTCCGAAGGCGTCGCCGCCGGAGACGTCGACAAGGACGGCGATGTGGACCTCATCGCCGGCGCGTACTGGTTCGAGGCGCCGAGCTGGCGTGCGCACGAGCTCCGTTCGCCGAAGACGTTCTCGATCCACCGCGGCTACAGTGACTCCTTTCTCGACTTCGCGCTCGACGTGAATCGCGACGGCTGGGTGGATGTCGTGCAGTTCGACTTTCCGGGGCGGGCCTGTTACTGGTACGAGAATCCGCGTGGCGGGAGCGGGGCATGGACGCGCCGAATCGTCCACGAGCGAGTGGCGAGCGAGTCGCCCCAGCTGGCCGACGTGAACGGGGATGGGCGCGACGACCTCCTGTTCGTCGACGCGGCGGCGCGGCAGATGGTGTGGATGGAGGCGCCAGCGAAAGCCGGAGATACCGTGTGGACGCGGCACGTCATCGGCGAGCCGTTGCCGCCGGCGCGGACGCGGGCGATGCCGCACGGGCTCGGCTTCAGCGACGTGGACGGCGACGGGCGGCGCGACGTGGTGTCGATCGACGCGTGGTGGCGCGCGCCGGCGCGAGCGGGTGCTCCCTGGGAGGAGCATCTCGCGGACCTCGGCGCGCCGGCCGCGCAGATGTACGCCTTCGACGTGGATGGCGACGGAGACCGCGACGTCGTCTCCTCGTCGGCGCACGACTACGGGCTCTGGTGGCACGAGCAGGTGCGCGATGCGTCCGGAACGATTCGCTGGACGCGGCACACGATCGACGAGCGCGTCTCGGTCATGCACGCGCTGGCGGTGGCGGACCTCGACGGCGACGGTCTGATGGATCTGGTCACCGGGAAACGGTATCTCGCGCACAACGGCAACGATCCCGGCGAGTACGATCCGTCGGTGCTCCTCTGGTATCGCGGAGGGCGCGATGGCGCGGGACGCGCGACTTTCACGCCTTATCTCATCGACGACGATGCCGGCATCGGATTGCAGATCGTGATCCGCGACGTGACCGGCGACGGGCGGGCAGACATCGTGACGTCGAGCAAGAAGGGGGTCTTCGTCTTCGAGCGAGCCCGCTGACGGCTCGGGCGCGCGCACGACGCGGGAACCCGGGACATCACGATCCGGATAGCTTTCTCGCCCGCGCTGCACGAACGTCCGGAACCCTACTCCGATGGAAGATCAGGTGACGCAGACACACGCCGCGTTGGACCGCGCACATCATCATGCCGCACGCTGGCTCGACGGCCTCGAGACGCGGGCCGTGAATGCGACGACATCCCTCCAGACGCTGCGCGCACGGCTCGGTGTGCCGCTCGAGGAGCACGGGGTCGATCCAGCCAGGATCGTCGACGATCTCGCGGCCGCGACCGAAGGTGGATTGCTCGGCTCTCCAGGCGGGCGCTTCTACGCTTGGGTGATCGGAGGCACCCTTCAGTCTGCCCTCGCGGCCGACTGGCTCACGTCCGCGTGGGACCAGAACGCAGGCATGTACGCGACCGCGCCCGCGGCGGCGATCGCCGAAGAGGTGGCCGGGGCGTGGCTGCTCGACCTGCTCGACCTGCCGCGCGATGCGTCGTTCGCCTTCGTGACCGGATGCCAGATGGCGCACGTCACGGCGCTCGCGGCGGCGCGATCCGGTGTCCTCCGCGACGCAGGGTGGAACGTGGAGGCGGACGGACTGTTCGGCGCTCCCCGCATCCGCGTGCTGGCGAACGAGACGCGGCACAGCACCGTCGATCGGGCGCTCCGATTCCTCGGCATGGGAGACCGCGTCGTGCAGCCGATCCCGGCGGACGCGGATGGTCGCGTGACCGACGCCGCGCTCGAGGCAGCGCTGCGCGGCGGCTCGGGTCCCACGATCGTCGTGCTGGCCGCAGGCGATCTCAACACGGGTGTGTTCGATTCATTCCGCTCGCTCGTCCCGATCGCGAAGGCGGCTGGTGCCTGGGTGCACGTGGATGGCGCGTTCGGCCTGATGGCGCGCGCGAGCGACACGAAGCGGCATCTCGTGGACGGGGTGGACCTCGCCGACAGTTGGGCGGCGGACGCGCACAAATGGCTGAACGTGCCGTACGACAGCGGCATCGCGATCGTGCGAGACCGGGCGGCGCACAACGCGGCAATGACGGTGCATGCGTCATATCTCGTGGAGTCTGACGTGGCCCGTGACGAGGTGGACTGGAATCCGGAGTTCTCCCGCCGGGCGCGCGGCTTCGCGCTGTACGCCGCGCTGCGCGAGCTCGGACGATGCGGCGTCGCCTCGATCGTGGACCGCTGCTCGGCGCACTGCCACGCCATCGTCACCGGCATCGGCGCGCTGCCGGGCGCCGAGCTGCTGTGGGAGCCGCAGCTCGATCAGGGGCTCGTGCGCTTCCTCGATCGCAGACCCGGTGCGACCGAGGCGGACCACGATGCACGCACCGATGCGACGATCGCCGCGATCAACGCGACGGGTGAAGCGTTCTTCGGCGGGGTCACCTGGAACGGCAAGCGCGCGATGCGCGTGAGCGTGGTGAACTGGCGTACCAACGACCACGACGTCGCCCGCGCAGTCGAAGCGGTGCGTCGCGTGCTGGCGGAGCTGGCGCGCTAGGCCGGCACCGGATCGGCCGGCGGCGCGGCGCCGGCCGGTGACCCGCACGCAGGGCAGTACTGGAAGAACGCGTTCTTGCGGACGTGGCACGCGTTGCAGTGGTCGAACAGGGTCATCCCGCAGTGCACGCAGAAGTTCGATTGCGCATCGGCGGTGGAGGCGGCGATCGCGCGCTCGCATCCCGGACAGACGCCG
>DATFOL010000236.1:0-5406 GCA_035265545.1 Gemmatimonadaceae bacterium
ATGCTCGACTGCTCGGCGGCGGTGATCGGGGTCAGCGTTTGCACGGGCATGCTCATGCGGTCTTCACGACCGCGCCGTTGGGGTCGACGTGCGTGACACGAGTGGAACATTCGACGCCGGCGCTCTCGTAGGCCGCGCGCATCGCCGTCGCGACGCGCTCGGCCACCGCCTCGTTCGCGGCAAGGGCGAATGCGGTGGGGCCAGCACCCGAGATGGACGCGCCGAGGGCACCCGCCGTCATCGCCGCCTGCTTCGCTTCGAGGAAGCCCGGCAGGAGCGGCGCGCGCGCCGGCTCGGCGATGCGGTCGTCGATCGCGCGACCGAGCAGCGCGAGATCGTTGGCATGACAGGCGGCGACGATCGCGCCGACCTGCGCCATCTGATGGACGGCGATCGCGCGCGGGAGCGACGCGGGG
This sequence comes from Gemmatimonadaceae bacterium, assembly GCA_035265545.1. Taxonomy (GTDB): domain Bacteria; phylum Gemmatimonadota; class Gemmatimonadetes; order Gemmatimonadales; family Gemmatimonadaceae; genus AG11. The sequence goes on from DATFOL010000236.1 coordinate 417, forward strand.
AGGAGGCCACGCGCCTCCGAGGTGCGCAGACGCTGTGACGGATGCGCGAGCACGATGTGCAATCCGTCGGGGACCGGCAGCTGCACGACATCGATGGGGTCGATGGATCGCACGAGCACGATGCCGCCGAGCAGCGACGGCGCGATGTTGTCGAGATGTCGCCCCGCGACGGTCTCTTCCGCTGCCAGGCAGCAGAGCAGCAGCGCCGTGCGATCGAGTGTGGAGCCGAGCAGCGCATCGGCCGCCACCGCGCCGGCGACGGCCGATGCGGCGCTGCCGCCCTGGCCTCCCGAGAGCGGGAGCCCCTTCCTCACGGTGAGGGCGATCCCTGGCGCCGCGAGCCGCACACCGCGCCGTCGCGCCGACTCGAGCACAGCGGCTGCGGCGATGGCCGACGTATGCCGCGCGGGATCGCTCGGCAAGTCGGGATGGCCCGCGTCGAGCAGCGTGACGCCGGGCATGTCCCACCATTCGACAGTGACCTCGTCGTACGATCCAGCCACCGCGCAGCCGAGGACATCGAGCCCGGGGCCGAGGTTACCGATGCCGCCGGGCACCGAAACGACGACACGCGTGCGCGCGCCACTCCGTCCCGGCGCGAGCGCCGTCATGCGGCCACCATGCGCAAGAGGTCGCCGAGCACGCCAGCGGCGGTGACCTCGGCGCCGGCACCCGGACCGGACACCACGAGCGGCCGCTCGCGATAGCGCGCCGTCGTGAAGACGAACAGGTTGTCCGTGCCGTCGAGGGAGCCTAGTGGGCTGCCGATCGGCACGCCGACGAGGCCCACGCGTACGCCGCCGCGCGTGGCGCGCGCACGGTAGCGCAGCACCTCGCCGCGCTCGCGCGCTTCCTTCACGAGGCGCTCCCACTGCTCGTCGATCGACGGCAGTTCGGCGAGAAACTGCTCGCGCGACACTTCGCGTAGCGACTCCGGCACGAGCGACTCGATCGCGACGTCGGTGAGCTCGCCCGAGTAGCCGAGCAGCCGGCCGAGGATGAGTCCCTTGCGCGCGACGTCGAGTCCGCAGAGATCGTCGCGCGGATCGGGTTCGGTGTAGCCGAGCTCCATCGCGTTGCGTACCGCGTCGCTGAACGAGCGACCGCGCGCCATCTCGCTGAAGAGGTAACCCATCGTGCCCGACGGGCAGCCCTCGACACTGTGCACGCGGTCGCCCGAAGCCATGAGCTGCTGCAGGGTGTCGATCACGGGTAGCCCCGCCCCGACGGTGGCCTCGTGCAGCACGCGGCGGCCGCGTTTCCGGGCGTCCTGGAGGATCGCACGGGCCGAGAAGATGTCGCCGGCGAGCGGCACCTTGTTCGCGAGCACCAGGTCCATGTCGTGTGAGATCGCCGCGACGAGCGCGGGCCCGGTGTCTCCACTCGCGACGTCGATGAGCACGGGGCGAATCAATGAATGCGCGCCCATGCTGTCGACGGCTTCGCGCGCGGAGCCCCACTCGCCGCCGCGCACGTCCCCGAGCGCGCCCCCCTTCTGCTTGTGCAGCATGAGGGCGCCGAGGCGCCGCTGGCTCAGGCCGCGCGCATCGAACACCCAGCTCGCCTTGTCGATCAGCCCGACGATGCGCACGGGCGCGCGTCCGTCCCGCGCCAGCGCGCTGATCTGGTTGACCAGCTCGCGGCCGACGCGGCCGACGCCGAGCAGGATGATGTCGGTGCCCTGCGCACGCCGACCCACCTTGCCGCCGCCGACCTTGTGGAGGTGGAAGGCGTTGTGCACCGCCCGGAGCGCGGCGGGCACCTGTCCGCCGTCGACGACGAACGAAATGATGCGCTCCGACGCGCCCTGCGCGATGGCGACCACGTTGGCCTGGGCACCCGCGACAGCGTTGAAGATCCGCGCGGCGATGCCGGGGGTGTGCACCATCCCCGATCCGACGACGGCGATCGTCGCGAGCCCGGTCATGAGCTCGATGTCGTCGATCTCTCGCCGCTGGATCTCCTCGACGAACGCCTCGCGCAATGCGGCCACCGCGCGCGCCGACTCCGTCTCGGGCACCGTGAAGCAGATGGAGTGCTCCGACGACGCCTGCGAGATCATCGACACCGACACGCCGGTGGACGCAAGCGCACCGAAGGTGCGCGCCGCGACGCCTGGCACGCCGATCATGCCGTTGCCCTGCACGGTGACCAGCGCCTGCTTTAGGATCGCCGACAATGCACGCACAGGGGAGCCACCCGCGGGGCGACCCGGCACGATCGTGGTGCCAGCGGATTCGGGATTCGCGAAGGGGCGAATGCGGAGGATCGTCCCCTGCTGGAGCGGCACGAGCGTGCGCGGATGCAGCACCTTCGCACCGTAGTACGCGAGCTCGGACGCTTCCCGTGCGTCGAGCAGCGGCACCACGCGGGCGTCCGGCACCAGGCGGGGATCCGCCGTCATGCACCCCGGGACGTCTTTCCATAGGGTGACCTCGTTGGCCTCGAGCGCGCGGGCGAGCACGGTGGCGGTGAGGTCGGTACCGCCACGGCCGAGCGTGACGATCTCGCCGTCGCGCCCCGCGCCGATGAAGCCCGGCACGATGACGAGCAGACCTTCGTCGAGCAGAGGCTCGAGCGCGGCGCGCGCCGTCTCGTCGGTGCGCGCCAGGTCGGGAGCGGCGTTGCCGGCGCGGCCGTCGGTGTGGAGGAACTCCTGCGCATCGGCGACGACGCTGGGGATGCCGGCCCGCTCGAGCGCGGCGGCGAGGATCGCTGCCGAGAGTCGCTCGCCTCGCGCGAGGATGTCGTCGCGCGTGCGCGGCGAGAGCTCGCGTGCGCCAGCGACGCATTCGAGCAACCGCTCGAGCTCCTCGAATGAGGTATCGATGCGCTCGGCGATCGTGGGGGAGTCGAGCAGGAGATCGGTGGCGACCGTCTGATGCCGCGCGCACAGCTCGCGCGCGGCCGCGAGCGCGCCATCGAGATCTCCACTCGCCGCGGTCGCGGCGATCTGGACCAGCGCGTCCGTGACGCCCATCAGCGCCGATGCCGCGACGACGCGGCGCGTACCCGTTCGGTCGAGCGCAAGGAGACGGACGACGCTGGCGATCGCGCCGGCATCGGCGAGCGCGGCTCCACCGAACTTGTGGACGACGACGGAACGTGCTTGGGCGGGCATTCGTGAAGCTCCGGATCGGAAGGTCGTGCTGCGCGCGACGGGTAAGCTAACGACTACAAAAAAAGCGGCCCCGTCCGAGGGGCCGCGTGAGCATCGTCTCGTGTGCGCTGTCGCTACACGGAGTGCGCGCCGCCGCCCCCGAAGGGAGTCGTCGTCGTGGTCATCCGCGTGTACGTGTAGCGAGAGGAGGCGATCATGGGGCGGTGTGTGCAGAGAGCGCCGGCGGCGGGCCGGCGCTCTCTGCCTAGACTAGGGTTGGACGGGCACGCTGTCAAGCGCGGCCCGCCGTGCGTCGCCGCCGTGGCGTCTCTTCCTCTTCCTCGTCGTCCGCCTGCTCGGCGTCGATGTTGATCTGCGACGTCGCGATGTCGGTGAGGAGAAGATCGGTCGCCTGCTCCTCGTCCAGCGTCTGCTGAAGGAGTTGCGCCTGATCCTCGTAGCCGAGCAGTCGCGCCCACGTGCGGCAGGTGCCGTAGCCCGCCATCTCGTAGTGCTCGACGTGCTGCGCCGCGCTGATGAGTCCCGCGTCGAGCACGTTCGGCTCGGGCTTCTCGGCGAGGAGCTCCTTGGCTTCCTCGATCAGCCCTTCCATGCCGACGCACTTCTTGCCGCGCGGGGTCTCGCCCAGCTCCTTGCAGATGCGCTCGAGCCGCTTCACCTGCTGGCGCGTCTGCGCCTCGTGCTTGGTGAAGGCGCGCTTGAGCTGCGGATGCGACGCCGCCTTGATCATTCGCGGCAGTCCCTTGAGGATCTGGTTCTCGGCGCTCCACAGGTCCTTGAGTCCTTCGACGTACAGCTCCCGCAGCGAGTCCATTTCGGCCATCGTGTGCGCTCCGCGTTGACGTGATATTGCATGCGGGGCATCCCCGCGATGGGAGAAGGCAAGGGCAATCGCTATGCCCCACTTGCTCGCAATCGCGACGTGAGCGGGCACGGCCGCAATGCTGACTACATTGCGCGTACTCCCACGATTCGATGCTCATGCCTCTCCTCCGACTGCATCTGCTGCGGCACGGTCAGACCAACGCCAGCCGTGGCAATCTGTTCTGCGGCCGCCGTCTCGATCCGGCACTCACCGACGAAGGGCTCGCGATGGCGGAATCGTTCGCTGCGGCATACCGCGATCGGCGGTGGGCCGCGGTATACTCCAGCCCGCTCGGCCGCGCCGTGACGACCGCGACTCCGCTTGCCCAGGCGGTCGGGTTGCCCGTCCAGACCCGGGATGGATTCGCCGAGATCGACTACGGGGCATGGGACGGGCTGAGCGCGCCCGAGGTGGCGGAACGATTCCCGCTGGAGTACGTGCGCTGGACGGCGGATCCGGCATGGAATCCACCGACCGGCGGCGAGACAGCAGTCGCGCTGGCGCAGCGCGTGACCCGCGAGCTCGAGGCGATCGAGCACATCCATCACGACGGCGGCAACGTCCTGATCGTCGCGCACAAGGCAACGATCCGCGTGGCGATCTGCGCACTGCTCGGCGTGGACGTCGGACGCTTCCGCTACCGGTTCGATTGTCCAGTCGGGTCGGTGACGATCATCGAGTTTCGCGAGCACGGGCCGTTCGCGATCGCGATCGCCGATCGATCGCATCTCGACGCGCGACTACGGGCCCTGGAGGGGACGTGAGACGAGTGAGTTGGTTGGTTGGATCGTGAGATCGTGAGTTGAACAGCCCCTGGGAAGCTCCTGCTTCCCGAGGCCGTGTCTCACCAACCCACGATCCAACTCACCAACTCACCGCTTCAATCGTACTCGTCCGACCCCTGCACCCAGATGAAGCCCTGCAGATCGATCATGTCCTTCGGCCGCAGGTCGCTCACGTCGCGGCGCACGGTGCTCGCGAAGTCGAGCAGGCTCTGATAGGTG